>JACMLA010000457.1 GCA_014379815.1 Bryobacteraceae bacterium
GGACCGTTACAGCGCGCACACCAGTAGCTGTTGAGGCTATTGTCAGCTGCGCTAGTGCGGTGGTAGGTCCGGTTACAGTGACCGAACCGAACGCCCCCGCAGCGCCACCCCCGACACCGATGCCTGCGCCGAAACTTGCCTGGGTTTCGCCCTGAACGAATGCTGTTCCCTGACCCTGAATCGTGACCGTGACATTCTGTCCGGCGTTCGAGGAGGAAGGACTTACAGAGAGTATGCGCATCGCAGGGGCGATGGTCAGAGCTATGCTGTTCTGGCTGGAAAACGGGGCGCCGGCAGCACTAAGACCAGCAATCGAAAGCTGATACAAAGTTGCAGAAGGAAGCGTCAGCGTGGCCGGAATGCGGAAGGCGAGCTGACGGGATCCCCCGGAGGCGGGAGTGATCGAATCTGCGCCGCCCGTAATGTTAAGACCTCCGGCTGCTGGCCTCAGAGACACGGTGATAGCGCTGGTGTTGATCGTACCTGTTGGGAAGCCGGTGCCGCTGAATGTTACCGTGGAGCCCGGAGCGCCCGATAAGGTGGAGGGAGCAAGAGTGATTGCACCAGTGCCGGGAGATGTCCCACTAATCTCAAAACCATTGGCCAGTGTGGTTTGCTCAGACCCTGCCTGCACGACGACCGATCGCGGACCATTCGCGGCAGTCGGAGAAATTACCACGCTTGCAATTAGCTGAGTGGGGCTGGTTACCGAAACCGGACCGGGAGCTCCCTCAGCGCCACCCCCTACTGATGTTCCGGGACCAAAGCTTGCCTGCACCGAGCCTGCCGTGAATTGGGTGAATTGCCCCGTTATGGCGACGGAAACCGTGGAGCCGCGAGATGCTGACCCGGGGACAACGGAGAGAATACGCGGAGCTGGATTAATGGTCAGCGCAGCCGCATTCGAACTGGTAAAGCCAGTGCCTGTCGAAGTGACACCGGCCACAGAGACCAGATATGGAGTTGCATTGGAAACAGTCAGGGTTGGAGGAACCGTAAAGCCCACACGTCTGGTGCTCCCAACCACGGTGATGACCGTCGCAGCCGGAATCGTTACAGTCGGACCAGCAGCGGCTACTGCTGGTCGCAAAGTCACATCCACACGGTCCGGTGCGATGACCGCACCCGCAGGGAAATTCGATCCGGTAACGCTGCTGGTTCCACCTGGCCGCACTGCTGCAGGCGAGGCCGACCCGGTTAGGGTGACACTGGTCTGCGCTGTAACCATCGATGGTACGGCCAGAAGTAATACAGCAACTGCCAGACTGCGAAAGCTAAACACCATCACGGATCGACACCCTTATTACCTGACTACCTTCTTAGTTAAGCCAACTTACACAGGCGAAGATTCATTCGCTTTGCGCCGTCTTACAACGACGAGCAATGCCAGAAGAGGAGCGCCCAGCATGGCAATCGTTGCAGGTTCCGGAACCGGAGATCCCACCTGAGGCAGAGATACGGAGCTGAGCGCATACGAGTAAGTGAATGAGCCATTGAGTGGATCCTGACTTTGTCCGGAAAGGGTAAAGCCAAGTGTTACCGGACCCACAAACTCGGCCAGAGCCGAATCGGAGAGAACTCCTAAGCTAACGCCGTTTCCGGGAAGGAGCGCGGAGGTTCCGTCCAGAACGAGCAGCGTCGGATCAAAGGTAAGCTGGGCAAACTCCGTATTCAGGGTGTTCGCGGCAAAGAGGACAAAGTTACCAAACGGAGGAGCCGGGTTTGGCTGAAGGAGGTTCACTGTGCCGACCAACCCCGGGTCGAAGATATCCAGCGTTGCTGAACCTCTCAAATCGACCCCGAGTAGTCCTACACCAGTGGCATCGGTAAGCAGAATCAGCTGGGCGTCTCCAGGACTCGATACGACGACGGTAGCGGCAGCGAGATGTGCGGCACCTGCAACACAGAGAGTCAGTAAGCGGGCGTACGACCACGTTCGTTTCATACAATTCTTCCTTGGTAAAACAGATTTGTTTCGGTTGCAAGAGACTAACATAGTAAGTCGACCTAAGCAAGAACTTTTACATTTACTTCGAGGTAATCGGACCACTTACTAAATTTTAGTTTTACCATTCGGGGCTTACTTTCTATTGCACCGTCTGATAAACGCCCAGCGTGGTGCGGGCACACTTTTCCCAGGTGAACTCACGCACTCGTTGAAATCCTTTCTGCACCAGTTGGAACCGCAATTCCGGAGAGCGATCCAGACGCAACATACCATCGGCCATGTCTTCTATCGACAGCGGATCGACAAGAACGGCAGCATCGGCCGCGATCTCCGGAAGGCTCGTCGTATTCGAAGTCAGGACAGGCGTCCCACACGTCATTGCTTCGAGAAGCGGAATGCCAAACCCTTCGTGCAAAGACGGAAACAGGAACATGCGGGCGGCACTGTATAGCGCATTAAGACAATCCTCAGGAACGTAACCGATGCGGATTACTTCGTTGCCGAGGTCATTCCGCCGGATCGCTTCCTCTATCGGCGCTGTCGAACCGGTAGGATTTCCAGCGAGGAGCAGCTTTACAGGGTCAGCAGATCGTTTCCGATACAAGGCATACGCGTCAATCAGGCGAACTATGTTTTTTCGTGCTTGCAGCTTTCCAACAAAGAGCAAGTATGGGAAATCGATCCCCAGCCGTTGTCTCAATACGTGCGACGCTTCAGCAGGAAGAAGAGACCTGAACCCGGGACTCACCCCGTTATGCGCTACCGACAGACGACCGGATGGAACCGGAAACAATTCCGCTACATGTTTGCGGGTAGCCTCAGAAACACAAATCAGCGCATCTGACGAACGGATGCCTTTCCTGAGTAAGTGATTGAGTCGCCATGCAACGCCACGAGGATAGAACTCAGGATGACTAAGACTGCTAAGACAGTGGACTGTCAGAACGGATCGGGCTGGACAAATGAACGGTGGAGTGAAGGTGGAGTGCAGCAAGCTGATTCTGTCCCGCAGTATCAGTGCAGGGAGAGTTACTGTTTGACTAATCCAACGGTTCTGGGGCCGCAGTAAGTGAAACTGAAAGTTTGCCTGCGCAACACCAACTGCCTCGATTGCGGCCGGGTGATTGCAATAGATGACATATTGGTTCTCGCCGTCGATTTTTGCCAGAGCACGCACCAGTTCGACCTCGTAGGTTTCCGGGCCGCCTGCACGCCTTCCAGCCATCTGGAGTAAGATGCCGATTCTCATCAAAGTCCCAGCACCTCGCGGTACACGCCTTCCAGTCGCGATGCGGCAATGGCGAGTGAATACTCTTCATCGAGAAAAAGTCTCGCTCCCAGCGCCAACTGAGCCGCCAGTCTGGGTCGATCCATGAATCGTTCTACTGCTTTTGTCAGTTCTTCGGGATTACGCGGAGGAATCAGAAGGCCGGTTCGTTCGTGGTGAATGACTTCAGGATTTCCACCGACCTTGCTAGCCACAATGGGCAACCCAGCGGCCATTCCCGAGCAAAGAGCCAGCGGAACGCCCTCGTTATCGCTGGGGTGGATCATGATATCGGCGAGGCTCAGAAGCTCCGGAAGATTATCTTGAAACCCGAGAAAATTGACAGAGCCTTCGAGTTGTAATTCAACAGCAAGTTTCCGGATCGTCGCAAGCTCAGGACCCGACCCAGGCAGCCACAGGCGAACATTCCGGCCCGCTCCGCGAAGCTGTCGAAGGCCTTCAAGGGCCACTTCATGAGCTTTTTCCGGCCAGAATCGTGCGACGTAAACAAGTACTGTTTCGCCTTCCTTCACGCCCATTTTCCGGCGCATTTCGAGACGGCGATCAACAGCGACAAGTACACGGGTTTCGGTAAAGCCACTGATCAGCAGTCGTACCTTTCGCTGTGGAATCCCCCGCGCGATGGATTCCCGGGCTGTCATTTCGCTCTGCGCGCCGACGAAATCAAAGTGTCGGAGGATCCGTGAATCCAGCTGTTGAAGAAGGTTCCTCTTCCATCCAAACGCGCCCCAGACATTAACCGAGGCAATGGCTTTTGCACCCGTGCGTCTGGCAGCAATCAATCCAACGATATTGGCGTAGGTATTGTGGCAGTGGAGGACGTCAATGTCATGTCGCCTCACGTACGAGCCCAGAGCCGCAGCGGCAGAAATAATCGGTTTA
>JACMLA010000458.1 GCA_014379815.1 Bryobacteraceae bacterium
CGAGCGAGAGAAAGGAGAGTTTCTTTTTGGGCGTGATCTGAATGAGGCCAAGATCGTTGCGGCGATCGCGCTGGAGGATTTGTGCGTCGTAGAGATCGTGATTTTCCAGCGTTACCTGAACGCGGCTGCCGCCCTGGAGGACGTGGCTATTGGTAAGAATATGGCCTTGCTCGTCGATGATAAAACCACTGCCAATATCTTTCGATGGGACGATCTCGAGGAACCAAGTCCGCTGATACACAGTGCTCGTAATGTTCACTGTGGAAAGGCGGGCTCGTTTATAGATCTCGATGTTGTTCAGCTCATCGGTGTTCAGGCCAGCGCTTTGGGCGGTCTGGGGGCCCTGCCAGCTAATCTGGCGACCACGCACAGTTTCGAAAAGCCGTCCCAGATACCCGTTGCGGCTGTTGGTAACCCACACGAAGCCGCCAACCAGTACGATTGCGAGCAGAATCGATCGCATCCTCATCCCTTCGTTTTGCTCCTCATTTCCGGAGTCTTGCGTATACAGTACGCGTCTGTTCGAGCGTTTGTTCCACCGTGCCGGAGCCGTCGATCACGAAGTCGGCATACTTCACTTTCTCACTCACAGGCATCTGATGCCGGAGCCTTGCCTCGATCGCTTCCGACGTTGTACCGTCGCGCTTCATGGCTCGCTCGATTTGCTGCGCTTCTGCGCACGTTACGACCACGATTCGATCGTAAGCGCGATAGTTTCCGGCTTCGATAAGAACTGCCGCTTCGACTACTGCTATTTCATTTTCTCCTGACGCTGCGGCGGCGCTGATGAGTTGCTCTTCGCGGCGAAACACGGCGGGATGGACGATGCTGTTCAGAACTGCCAGCCGCTCAGAGCTATGGAAGACTAACGCGGCGAGTTTACGCCGGTCGATGGTGCCGTCGGGGTTGCGTAACTCAGGACCGAAAGCTTCCAGCACCGGAGAGTATGCCTCGGCTCCGGGCGAGAGGACTGCATGTCCGACTTCATCGGCCCGGATGACAAAGCATCCGAGGCGCTCGAGTTCGGCGCCGACCAGCGACTTACCGCAGCCAAGCCCTCCTGTAAGTCCGACGCGAAGCATGCAGCGTCTCTCAGGCGTTTTGATGCGCTACGGCGGCGTTCATTGTGTTCGACATCAGCATCGCGATCGTAAGTGGTCCGACACCTCCGGGAACTGGCGTGTAAGAACCGGCAGCCTGCTCTACTTGTACCGGATGTACGTCGCCGATGATGGCCCTGGGCTTCGCATCAGGACCGAAGATCGCGGCTTGTTCCTCAGGTGTGTTGAGTCGATTGATGCCGACATCCACCACGGTCGCACCGGGTTTGATGAAGTCCGCTGTGAGGAACGCAGGCCGGCCCAGAGCGGCGACTAGGATGTCGGCCCGGCGGCACTCAGCTGCAAGGTCCGGGGTACGGGAGTGACATATCGTAACGGTGGCGTTCTGGTGCAGCAGCAAAAGCGCCATGGGCTTGCCGACAATGTCGCTGCGTCCCACGACCACAGCATGCTGTCCGCTGATTGGAATCTCGTAGAACTGCAGCAGCCTGATGACTCCGGCAGGCGTGCAAGGTTGCGGCGCCGGGATATTTGCCACGAGGTTTCCTACGTTTAGTGGATGGAATCCGTCGACGTCTTTATCCGGCCGGATTGCTGTGAGAACAGCACGCGAATCGACGTGCGTGGGCAGTGGCATCTGCACTAGAATTCCGTCGATCTCGTCACGCTGATTTAACTGAGCGATGAGGTGCAGAAGTTGCGGTGTGGTGACCGAATCGGGTGGGGTGATCTTCTCGCTGTAAAAGCCTAATTCCTCGCAGGCTTTCACTTTGTTTCGTACGTAGATTTCAGAGGCTGGATTGTGGCCAACCAGGACCGCAGCAAGTCCGGGAGCCCTGGTGAGGACGGCGGCGCGGGGTTTGATCTCGGACAAGATGTGATCACGAACCAACTTGCCATCCAGAATACGGGCCATCTGAATGGAGGATAGCAGCCAGAGATATTCGAGGACCGGACAACGCCGGTCCTGTGTTGGCGTTAGTTTGCGAGGGCTTTTTCGACGGCTCCCGTGAGTTCAGGAGAGTCGGGCTTTACGTTCGATTCGAAGCGGGCGAGGATCTTGCCGTCTTTGTCCACGAGGAACTTGGTGAAATTCCACTTCACATCGCCACCGTCCCCGGTGAGAAAGCCGTACAGAGGCGTTTTGTCATCGCCCTTCACGGATACTTTGCTCATCATGGGAAACGTAACGTTGTATTTACGGCTGCAGAACTGTTTGATTTCTTCGTTGGTTCCAGGCTCCTGACCACCGAAGTTGTTCGCCGGAATGCCTACGACTACCAGCCCTTTGGATTTGTATTTTCCATACAAAGACTCGAGGCCAGAGTACTGTGGCGTGTAGCCGCACTGCGATGCCACGTTGACCAGCAGCATCACCTTGCCCTTGTACTGGGAGAGTGGCGTGGGTGCGCCGTCAATGGAATTAAGCGTGAAGTCGTGCACGCTGGAAGCAGCGAACATAGTAGTTGCCATGAGTGAAGCGGTCAGAAGTTTAGGGAGCATCTCAGGAATCTGAGATGCATCCCAAGGTGCAGTTGGGTTCAAAAACTCAGGCGGAAGCCAACCTGAATGAGGCGCTGGTCGGCTGCGGCGGTCCAGGTAGCGGGGGCTGGAGTTTGAATAGCTCCGGCGACGTCGACCGTAGCAGTCGAGTTTAGCCCAGTGACGTTGGTGCGGTTGAAAATGTTGGTGGATTCGGCGATAAATTCAGCCGATATGCGCTCCCGGATGGGAAATACTCTTGTATACCGGGCATTCATTTCAAACCATCGGGGTGCCCGGAGAGTATTGCGGCCTACAAACAAAGGTCGCTGGAATGTTGCGGGTGTGGACGCATCGCCATTGAGAATGCGGTTGCTGCCGATGTTGAAAGCCTCCCCACTTTGCAGCGTGGAGAAGATGGACAGGCGATTGTTGTTGAGCAAATAGCCGGCAAGACCCTGCCCCGAACGGTACGTTGGGCTGTAGATGAAATTTGCGTTAAACACGTGGCGGCGATCGACGAGGGAATCGCCCCGGTCCCGGCTTCGGTTGGTTGGGTCTGACAACAGGAAAGCTCCGGCATCTATGTTGTTCTGCTCGGGCGCGTCATCGATGGTGTGGGACCATGTCCAGGTTCCAAACAGTTCGAAATCGTGGGCGAACCTCTTACGCAGCGTGACGTTCAGTCCGTTGTAGGTCGATTGACCGACACTCTCAGCGGAGATGATGTTGCCATAACCCTGGTAAACGCGCGCGGACCCGAAGACGGGTCGGCCATCCGCGAGGGTTTGCCCGCCCGGTACCAGATTGATGTTCCGGAATACGGGGATGCGGTTGCCACGAGTGTATAAGTACGTTACGTCGAGGCCAATATCCTGCGTAATGGCCCGGCTGATGGTCACATTCGCGTTGGCGGAATAGAGGTTTGCAAAGCTGGGATCGACGGTCGTGATGTCCTGCAGTGTGGGGGTGAAGCCTTGCGGAATGCCGCTAAAGACCTCTGGAAAGGCAGGTGCAAAGGGCTGCGCCGGCGTTCTGCTGAGCTGAAAGTACTGCGGGAGACCGTTGTTCAGCAGTGCGCGACGGTACATGTCCGTTTGAAAGGGATCGTAGAAGATACCGCTGCTGGCGCGAATCACAGTCTTGCCCCGGGAGTACGCAATCCCAAATC
>JACMLA010000459.1 GCA_014379815.1 Bryobacteraceae bacterium
AGGTCGCACCCGAAAGGATACTTCCGCATATTGATGGACCCTTACGCCGGTGTCTTCAAACCGTCTTCAGCAATAATCCCATAGCTGTTTGGGGTTCGCGTGACGGTCCGCAGAACAGAGCAAAGTTTGATCGAATGCAGCCCGGGGATGAGGTGCTGATTGTTGAGGGTCCAATGGTAAAACTTCTCGGCCGAGTCGCCGCAAAAACGGTAAGCGCCGATCTGTCCCGAGAACTTTGGCAGAACCTTCACGGTGGAGCGACTGCGGGATGGGATTTAATCTATTTCATAGCGAACCCAGTAGAGATCGATGTGCCATTCTCAGTGGTTTGCGAACTCGTGGGCTATGAGCTCGACTATCAACTTCATGGATTCACCGCGGTGGCCAAAGAGAGGCTCGAAACATTTTACTCAATATACGACGATCTCTATTCGATTTTGTTAGCGAAGAAAGAGGGCCTTGCGGTCCAGCAACTGCCTGCCGCTGTCCAGGAGGAGCCTCCGTCACAGATGAATATCGTTGGCGATGAACCCGTCGACGACGATACGCCGGATAAGCCCAAAGAACTATCGGAGCACTTGTGGATGCAATGGACCCTGTTGCGCATGGGACGTCAGGCAGGACAAAAGGTCTGGGCTCCGAGAAGTGACCAATCTCGAATTACCGCCGCACACAAATTTGAGGACTTCGAACCGACGTTCGCCAGTGGCTTGGACACCCAGGTGAAATATGTCGAAAATATAGACGTTGTTTGGAAGGAGGAATTCCGGATTGACGCGGCCTTCGAGGTCGAGAACAGCACTTCAATCTACTCCGGCCTGCTGCGCTTTGCCGATCTCACTATGGTGGCGCCCAACACCCACTATCCGCTCTTCATCGTCGCTCCAGAAGATCGACGAAATCGTGTGCGAGAGCAACTGGCACGCCCATCCTTTAAGCACCTCAAAATCGCCGAGAAAGTCCGCTTCCTTTCCTACGACAGAGTTAAGGAGATCGACAACTTTTTCGGACCTGAAGCGAAGGGCATTTCCGTCAAGGTTTTCTCGGACAAAGCCGAGAACCTCTCCGACTAGTGTAGGGGCAGCGAGCTAGTCGATCTGAAACCCGAGCATCAGACCTATTCTAGATCAGGTTTATCACAGTATCGGCAGGCAACGCATCGCTTAATTTCAGGCCGGGATCCTGTATAAAGGCTGGCCGTTGAAGATTGGTTATGGGGCCTTCGCGAAAATAGAGGTCGAAGGAAACTTGTCGAACCACCTTGGCGAGGAGTTCGAACGGATGTTGGTCTTCGGTCATCATCCCGGCCCAGAATGGCATATAGCAGAGGTTCCACGTTGCCGTATAGGCTTTCGCGTCAGAGGCATACCCCCAAATGTGTCGCACTCCATAGCCGGACGCCCTAAAGAAGAATCCGCTGGCTTCCCGCCATGTAGCTTGGGCTTTGTGGTTCGAATCCAAAATAAGCGAAACGCCGTCTACTTCCACTGTCTCACCGAAACCTTTCCCCGGATAAAGGGCACGGCTGCTCCGCGCATGATTAGGATACCTGCATTCAGCTTTAACTTTTTCTGGTGATAGGAAAAAAGAAGCGCTGATCGCGGCGCGAAGCAGTTCAGTCTCGCCCCCAAACTGCTTAGCCATTTGAGCAATGGCATTTGGCGCGGGATGAGGCCCTTTCAAGAATTTCATATCTTAAGATCGTCCAAGAACTCCGAGACCGGGCTGGTGCCCGTGATGAGCAGATGATCGCGGGCCCTCGTGCAGGCGACATAAAGCAGGTGTCGCTCCGTATCGTAGACTTCCTGCAGATCAGAATCCTCGCCGACAGTCGCGATGCGCTCCTGCAAGGGGATGACCTCATCGTCACACGCCATGACCGCCACGGCCCGGAATTCTAAGCCTTTGGCCAGGTGCATGGTGCTGATTGAGACGTGGCCACTGGCAGTCGCGACATGCTCATCGAGAACTTTGAAAGACAGAGCCGCTTCTTTAACCGCAGCTCTTGCTCGGTCCAGTTGTGCCGGGGAGCGGACAAATACCCCGATCTCATGCGGCACGACTCCGGCCTTGGTCTGCCCTGATATCCAGTCAGACACCGCTTTGATCTCATCCCCTTGGTTTGGCAGAATCTGGAGGACCGGAGGCGGCCCATTGAACACAGAGACCGTGTCGTTACGAATGGTGCTGTTGTCATCCACGTCGGTCACTTCCGGTCCGAGCAACCGATCTGCCTGTTGGCGAATCTGGTGGGAGGTCCGGTAGTTGACCCGCAACGTGGTGGAACGCCCCCGGGTATCTACCCCGAGGACCTTCCATGAAAACGGCTGTTGGAAGATACGCTGCCCCAAATCACCGGTGAAAAAGAGCGCGTTGGGGCGATTCCCGCCCAACGCTGCGAGGAAACGCAGATGGGCGATGCTGATGTCCTGCGCCTCATCCACAACCGCATGTTCAAAGGGCGTGTTTCTGGCCTTGAGAATAGCTGCGGCCAGGGCGGTGAACATGCCGGCTTCAGTAGTTAGGCCGAGCTCTTTCAATGCGGAGCGGGCTCGCTCGAAAACAGTCCATAACACCGCGCGTTGCGCCTCCGGGTGCCGGGTCTTCCGCCCGAGCCGGGCCACTTCCCGATAGGCTTCCTTACTTTCAACCTGCCAGGCATCCACCACTTGCTCCCATTCCGTGAGCAGGAAATGCAGGCTGAATTTGTGCCCGCTGATGCCGGCAGATGCCTCCCGCATGATATCGCGCAGCTGCTCCGGAGATACAATCGTCACCGGCCCGATATGGGCCTTGGAGAGCCTGAGTCCGATGGCCCTGATTGAGTGGACATCAATTCGATCTGCCAGGCGTGGCTCGTTGCCCAGCAGCCGCCTTAACTTTGTCTGCAATGCACTCGCCAGCGTATCCGAGAATGTCGCCAGCAAAACGCGCGCGTCGGGTTGTGTACGAGCCAGATGGACGGCGCGGTGCAAAGCCACGATGGTCTTGCCCGTGCCCGCAGAACCGGAAACCCGCGCCGGACCGGTGTAATCGCGTTCGACCAGCTCTCTTTGCTCGGGATGCAAAAAGACAGTCCATTTTTCCCACGGAAATTCGAGAGCCCGTTCCAATTCCTCGACATTGGCCATCACCCGGAACCGACGCTGTGCGTCTGGATGCTCGAAAGGATCGGCCGCTGTCGCCACAGGCGCAGCCACCCGGGGCTTGCCCCCAGTCGCCAGTTCCAGGAGCGCTTCGGCCGCCTCGGCGGGCAGCCTTTCTGCCAGCGCCAGCAGGCTCTCGCTGGTCGCCTGCCGCACATCTTTGATCCATTCCACTGGCACGCCGTAGCTGAGCAACTCGTCGTCGCTGGCGTCGGTAAACAGGGCCGGCTTCGGTGCGGACGGCACCTCATTCTGCACATATACCGGCACCAGAATCTCCTTCACCGTTTCACGGATCTCCACCAATTGCGCAGCACCCGTCTTGGGGTGGGTCTCCAGTTTCCGGCGTTCGGCCCAGTCGTAAGCCTTATCGTGGTGGTCAACGTAGCAAAGCAGCAAACTACCTGCCGTCTTATGGATGATCAGACGTATGTCCCGGCCCACCCGCACGGACCAAAAGTTCTTGTCCTTCGAGTTGTCGATCTTGTGCTGCTGCATGCCGGGGTTGACCGGATTCATCTGCAGATCGAAGGCCGTCATTTTGGCCGCCTTTTGCTCATCACCTGTCAACCTCGCGAGGCTGTCCGTGAAGGTATCGGCGATACGAAAATCCATGATATGTTGTCGCCTAGAAGAGCAGGAACTGGTTACGCGCAAACTTCGAACGCTATCTCGGGATGACTTTTGGGCCCTCGATCTGTAAATGCAGTAATTCCTCCATCGGAAGAAATTTTCACAGCCAATCCTAGACGAGACAAAGCTTTTGCTGCCGCACGTCGCCCACCTCCATCACTGCCACCAGGAACTTTCACGATCGCACCAGCAGCTAATACCAGTCCATCGTGGTTTAATACGATGGCTCCATCTAAGGCAGCCAGCTCCTCTCGAATAGGCCGAGGAATTTCATCGAATGGGCGACCTATAAGATGCGCCAACAACGTCGATTTGTTTGAGTTGCCCAAAGACAACAAGTCGTCGTCGCTCAAATAAGTGCGGTGTTTCCCGCTACGGCTACGCTTTGCCACAGCTATACACCCGCCGGTTCTCGAGAACGAGATATCGAGGCAACTAGCGTAGACGGCCTGCATCAATGCTCTTGTCTTAGAAGACCAGGTCATTCGGGCGATCATCGCCGAATGCGCAAAATGAGACCACTTGCCGCGCCTATAAGCGAATTGAAGTTTAGAACCCCTAAACACGAGGATTTCTCCATGGCGATTTAAGGTAAATACTACACGTCCGCCGCTCGACCAATCTGCGATTGGAAGATATCTGCGCGGGGTCTGCCAGTGGTCTTTCGTAATTTCGCCCAACGCCAAGTGCTCAACAACATGCCCCGATGGCGATAGCACTAGAAGAGTATCCAAGCCGTTGCTCAGAACCTTTGCGAAATCTTGATCAATAATTTGCTCTAAATGCAGGTTGGAAATTCGCGATGCTTGGGGTGATGGGTCCACCCCGATAGCGACTGAGATACGTTGGCCCTCATAGGTCTCCGAAGCCCATTTTCTCAGCATCGTGAGGATTGTCGGCAACAGGTCATCGCCCACTGTTCTATGCTGCACAGACCAAGCCACTGCATCCTGAGAACATTTATCCACCAAGTAGTGAAAAAAGGGTTCACCAGAAGCTCCGAGTTTCTCGCGAAATGCGCGAACGAATTGCGTCGCGATTTTCACGTCGTCGCTTTCGAAAGGATGGGTAGTTCTTAGTAAGCGAAAACAATTGGGCCACTTCGGATCTGGCCAGATGAGAAGGCTATTGGCTCCCTCAAGTAGAACGATATTCTTAGATGGATCCGAAATTTGAGATAGCTGCAGCTCTGAACCGGCAAACATCGGGACCATATTGCTCGACAGTATCTCGAAATACTGTGCCGCAGAAAGTGCCGCGCCTTTCATGTTAACTGTTTTTCCCAATCAGCAACCAGCGGCGGCCGCCAACTTGCTCAGCGAAGTTACTCAGCATCCAATCGCTGTGCCGATATTCCTTCGATCTCGGTCGATACACCCAGTACTCGTACGAATTGCGGCCTATGCATCGCATTCTCAAAATCGCTGGGCGCGGAAATCCGGCACCACCAATTTCTATGGTGAAGTTGTGGTGATGCTTCACGACTTTACGCTGTTCGGGCTCAGACTGGTCCTGGCTATTTAGAAGCCTGAGAGTTGGCCGAGATGATGCATTTCCACGCACACCAAAAAATTGCTCCCACACGTCTATTGGAGGTTGAACTTGCGTCGCTCGACCAGCCCCTTGCTCATTAGTTAAATCCATCAAGAGTTCG
>JACMLA010000460.1 GCA_014379815.1 Bryobacteraceae bacterium
ACACCAGACGACTTTGCCCCCGCTGGCCGCGACATTCCGCTCGAACTCTTCGAGGTACCAGTCGAGGTTTTCGATGGTGTGCCGTTTCAGTTCATGAGCGTGCGTCCGCAGATCTTCATAGTCCGGGAACGCGTCGTCGTTGATGGCGCTTTTGCGCTTGTCCATCAGGCGGCCGGTTGCGTTGTAGACCGCTAGCTGCAGTTCGGGATTGCCGAGAGTCTGCTTCATGCCGTCTGAAGTCATTGGCATGCGAGCACCTCCGCCAGATGCATCGTGCGCAGAGGATGGTTTCCTTTGCGGATGGCTCCCTGAAGTTGCATGAGACAGCTGGAGTCTGTGGAGATGACGACCTCGGCGCCGGTGCGGAGAATTGAGTCGATTTTCGTGCGCGCCATACCGCCCGAGATTTCTGGAAACTTGATCGAGAAGGTTCCACCGAATCCGCAGCATTCTTCGGTTGTGTCCATTTCGCGAAGCTCGAGGCCACTTACCGCGGAGAGCAGGCGGCGGGGTCCGGCTTTGATATGCAGCTCACGGAGAGCGTGACAACCGTCGTGATAGGTTGCGACGGCATCGAGGCGTGCGCCTACCTGATCGATTATCAGAACCTCTGTCAGAAATTGAGAGAACTCGAAGGTCTTTGCGGCGAGACGATGTACTTCGTCGCTGTCCGGGAAGAGGTCATGGAAATGATGCGACACCATGGATGTGCAGGAGCCGGACGGGATCACGACGAACTCAGCGTCACGGAAAACATTCAGGAAATGACGTGCGACGGTGCGGGCCTGGTCGCGATAACCGCTGTTGAAGGCGGGTTGTCCGCAGCAGGTCTGATCGGGCGGGAATGTCACTTTGCAGCCTGCGCGCTCGAGCACCGAAACCATTGCCATTCCCACGTTGGGGAATAGCTGATCCACGATGCAGGTAACGAATAAGGCTACGTTTGGGGACATTGACAACCTGAGTTTATCCTGGAGTTCCTTTGATTCCTGGCAGGCGCTTGTGCCAGTTCCCCGCAACTTCGAAGGCAATCGTGCCATCCTGCTTTATATGCGGGTAGCCCGACGAGACTGGTTTTTGTACGCCCTGACGCTGGCTGGGGCTTCCCGGCGTTTCGTGTATGGTGCCCAGGGAGCTTTGCGCGGAAGGCTGTCGAAAGATCAACAGGGTCGTGCGGTGCTTCAGACCACCGACGGTAAGAACGTAACGTTGACCGGGGATGAAGAGACCAGGGCGGTTCTCGGCGATAGCAGGCTGTCCGGGTTCGATTTTGAAGTGCTGGGGACCAGCGCTGCGAGTGGCGCGTTCACGATCAGTCCGATTCATCTTGCAGCACTGTGGGCGTATCAGGATGGCAAACGAAAGCGGGTTACGTACTGGTGCGATGTGTGCGCGATCAGAACTTACAGTCCCGGCCTTTGCTGGTGCTGCCGGGAAGAAACGGCCCTCGATCTGCGGGATCCTGATACAGTCGTGGGCAAATGATTGCGATGGCTCTGGCATCACTACTGATGGCAAACAACTACAGCGTCGAACGAACTGAGCGGGACGGCATTGCTATCGTGCGCTTGCATGACGTCCGCAACAAAACGACTGTGTCCGTTGTTCCTTCTGTCGGGAACAATGCATACGAAATGTTGGTGAATGGAAAGAACGTGCTGTGGTTTCCATTTGCCACATTGAAGGAGTTCCGGGAAAAGCCGTCGTTGTGCGGCATTCCTTTTCTGGCACCGTGGGCGAACCGACTGGATGAGGACGGCTTCTGGTCGGGCGGTAAGCATTACGCGTTGGACCGAGGTCTGAAGAATCTGCGGATGGACCAGAACAACAATCCAATTCATGGGTTGCTTGCGTATGCATCCGAGTGGGAAGTTAGCGCCGCAAAGTCTGATGAGAACGGTGCTGAGGTAACGAGCCGTCTGGAGTTCTGGAGATATCCGGATTACATGGCGCAGTTTCCGTTTGCCCATACGCTGCAGATGACTTACCGGCTGAAGGACGGGGTGCTGGAAGTTTTGACGACTATAGAGAATCACTCGGCTGAAGGTATGCCGGTGTCCGTCGGGTTCCACCCTTACTTCCATCTCAGCGACGCTCCACGGGACCAGTGGACCGTAAGGCTGCCGGCAAAGGAACAAGTCGTGCTTTCTCCGAAGCTGGTTCCGACTGGCGAAACGAAGCCAATGCCCTACCAGGATGGCATGGGATTGAAAGGTGTTGCTCTGGACGATGTCTTTGGAAATCTGATCCGGAATGAGAGCGGCTTTGCGGCATTCTCAGTCTCTGGCGCGAAGCAGCGGATTTCGGTGTTATATGGCAAAACGTACCCGATTGCCGTCGTCTATGCCCCTCCGGGGAGAGACTTTATTTGCTTTGAGCCGATGAGCGGACCGACTAACGCTTTCAACCTGCATCACGCCGGCAAGTACCCGGAGTTGCAGACAGTGCCACCCAGGGGAAAATGGGAAGGTAGCTTTTCCGTTCGCGCGGAGGGCTTTGAGTAGCAGAGGATTGATGAAACCACGTACGGCAGCTTTGTTCGCTTCCCTTGCCATGGCGCTTGTGCTTTCCGGCTGCGGACAGTCTGGACGCCCCCCGGTAGTGTCCACACCGTCTGCGCCTTCCGGACGGCCCAACACGATTCGTGTCAATGGTGCGCCAAATGAGATTCCAGCAAACACCAGGCTGGAGGTGCGTACGAACGAGGCAATTAGCAGCAAAAGCCCGGACGGCAGGACTTATTCGGCCCAGATTGCGACCGATGTAGTTGGATCGGACGGGGGCATGTTACTTCCCAAGGGCTCTCCGGTAGAACTGGTGCTGATGGAAACGCGCCAGGGTAAAGGGATACGGGGCAGCTCGGTTCAGCTGGGGATGCGATCGGTTACGGTGCAAGGGTCGACTTATCTTGTGCTGAGCGAAGAGGTGTCTCGAACGTCAGGGATCGGTGCAAACCGGCGTACGGCCCAGATGGTTGGGGGCGGCGCCGCGCTGGGAACTCTGATAGGAGCTGCTGCGGGAGGCGGCAAGGGGGCTGTTTTGGGCGGCCTTGCGGGAGCTGCAGCCGGTGCGCTCGCACAGATCCTGACGCAGAGTAAAGAGTTGCGGATCCCCGCTGAGACGGTTTTGACGTTTCAACTCGACGAACCTGTGAGACTGCAGCCGATATCTCCGGCGGTAACTCCGGGAGGCGGAGCCGGTGCTGCTGCTGCGGCGACTCGCGGTGCTTAAACTCTCACCCATCCTGGGGCTTAATGGGCCCACTCCCTCACGGTCGGGGCTCGGTAAGGCGCGGCAAAAACGAAGGAAACTTCTGAGCTGTTAGCCTGGCGCCGGGGACATTGTGTAGGGCGAAGAATTCTTTCTGGCTGCTTTGCGTTCCGCACGCTCGTTCCAGCGCCGCTCCTGACGGGAGATAGCGGGCTGGGCGGCTGGAGCTGGCATTTGGCTCGGGTTGCAGACGCTACCGGAGTTTCCCTCGTCCAGCTGTCTTTGTTTGACTGCCTTCTGAATTGCTGCGACGGCCTGTGCGTACAGACGCTGGGCGGAGCTGACGTATCGGAGCATCAGGCTGGCCTTCTTTGCCTGCACAGGGTCACTAAAGAGCAGCGCCAGTGCATCGATCCCGCCGAGGCTGGTTTCTTCTCCAAGAGCTTCTGCGCGCTCGGCAAGAAACGCATTCTCGATTCGAAGTAACCGGGTATAGCGCCAACCTGTGATAACCACGGCGTCTGTCAGCATGCATTCATATTCGGTCTCAGGACGGTAGTGCTGGATCACGGAAGCTCGCAGGCGATCCAGATCTTCGGGTCTTTCGTCGTCTAAAAACAGCCTCCTCGAGGTTGCTCCATGTGTGAGTGCGTTGTGGGATGACCTGAACTTGCCCTCTTCTGATGAAGGTCCTGTGGAGAGGTCTGCATTGGCCAGATTGGCCGTCATTTGAGCTGGTGATGCCATGAGTCGGTGTTCCTTGTGCCGGACTGAACTGGTGCCGGAGTGCTTTAGCGGTACTTTGCACCACTTCGACCAGAGTGTGGTAGACCGGACCAAAGATTTTGTGTGATTTGGGGCCAGGATTTTACGTAAGTTGTTGCACTAACTGCGTGAAATAAAGTTGTGGCTCAGGGCAACCGCCCATGGCGGCCCTTCGGATCCGCCACAATCGGGAGATGAAAACGGCCCGGCTTCGCCGGGTATAGGCTGGTGGTCAGCCGCCCGGAACGACCGAAATCGATACCGTTGTGGTGCCTTCGAGCCCGTGGGTCAACCTGATTCGGGACGCTGCCGTGGCACAACGAAATGGAGCCTCTGCCGCAAGGTGAGAGAGCCCGGGAAGGAAAGTCTCAAATTTCATTCGCGTCCCTCGTCCTGGCGGCAGAGGAGGTCGTTTATGGAAGTATTGTATCGCCGCTGTTGTGGACTCGATGTTCACAAAGACTCGATAACGGCGTGTGTGCTGATCCTGGGTGATGAGGGCCGCAGGGAAATCCGGCACAAGGAATTCCGGACATTCACCGCCGACCTGCACAAGCTGAGGCTCTGGCTGCACGCATGCAAAGTGGAACACGTCGCAATGGAGGCAACCGGCGTTTACTGGAAGCCGGTCTGGAACATTCTTGACGGACAATTTCCCCTTTTGCTGGCAAATGCCCGACACATGCGGAACATTCCCGGCCGGAAGACAGACAGCAAGGATGCCGAGTGGATCGCCGACCTGTTGGCACATGGACTGTTGCGCCCCAGTTTCGTTCCTGAGCGTGAGATCCGGAACTTGCGAGACCTGACGCGTTATCGCGTAAAACTGACACAGGGGCGTTCGCGTACGCAAAGCCGGATCACGAAGGTGCTCGAAGACGCGAACCTGAAGCTCGGTTCAGTGGCGTCAGACATTCCGGGCAAGAGCGGCCGGGCCATGCTGGACCGTATTGCTTTTCAATTAACCGACGACATCGTCGGACTCGCAGACACCAGACACAACCGGCTTCACGCAAGCCTCACGGATGTTCGCAATGCACTGAAGTCCAACGTGACTGATCACCACAGATGGATGCTGGCGCGTCTTCTGGGCCAGATCGACTCGCTTTCGCGCCTGATCGAGGACCTCGAACAGGAGATCTCGCGAAAGATGAAGCCGTATGAGGACCACATCGACCGGCTTTTGAGCATACCCGGTGTGGACCTGATCACAGCATGGACGCTGATTGCGGAACTCGGAACGGATATGAGCAAATTCCCTGACGCAGCCCACGCGGCCAGTTGGGCCGGACTCGTCCCCGGCAACTGCGAGAGTGCCGGCAAGCGTCTGAGCACGCGGACACGCCACGGCAATGCCTGGATACGTCGCGCGCTGTGTCAGTCCGCCTGGGCGGTTTCGCGTAAGAAGGATTGCGCGTTGACTGCGTTCCTGCATCGTGTGGCCAGCCGGCACGGGATGAAGAAAGCGATCGTGGCGACCGCTCACCGCATTCTCGTTGTGGTGTACCACCTGCTGCGTGACGGCAGTTACTACCGCGAAGAAGGCGGTTCGGTCTATGACAGCCGGAACCCGCGGCGTACAGTGGACAGACTCACCAAACGATTACAGCGCCTCGGCGCCGTCGTAGACGTGTCATTTCCCGACGGACTGCCCCAACCCAAACGACGGCCAGGCCGTCCCTGCAAATGTGTGCAACGAGGAATTCCGTGTCACCATAAGCCGCCTCTCGAGCAACCCAATAAACACGTAACTCGTTCAGCAGACTTGTAGTTCACAAGAGAGGTTTTCGAAGGAATCGGATTTTTGGGGGTGGATGGATTTGGGGGTTACCGAGGGAGAGCATTTATGGTTTCCTTTGGTAGAGTCGTTAACCGGTCGGCGCCTTGCTGCCGCAGCTAAAGCACGGTCGCCGGCCGCAGGACATCGCGGGAGAGAACGGTCTTTTGAAGCAGCTGACCAAAGCGCTGCTGGAGCGGACGATGGAAGCCGAGTTGACCGATCACCTCGGTTATGAGAAGCACGATCCGGCGGGGTATAAGACGGGTAACTCGCGGAATGGAAAAGCCAGCAAGAAGCTGAAGGGCGATTTCGGCGAGATCGATCTGGAGGCGCCGCGAGACCAGAACGGCACATTCGAACCGAAGATCGTGGCCAAAGGCCAGACGCGGTTCACCGGATTTGATGACAAGATTCTGTCCATGTACGGGCGTGGAATGAGCACCCGCGAGATTCAGGGGCATCTGGAAGAGATTTATGGAGTTGATGTCAGTTCGACGCTGATCTCCAATGTGACTGAGGCTGTGCAAGACGAGGTGCGGGCCTGGCAGAACCGGCCTCTGGAACCGACTTATCCGATTGTGTACATGGACGCACTGTATGTACGGATGCGGGACAACGGGCACGTCCAGAACCGTGCGGTCTACGTGGCAACAGGTGTGAACCTGGAAGGCAACAAAGACGTATTGGAGCTGTGGACATCGGCGCACGAGGGAGCTAAGTTCTGGCTGCAAGTGCTGACGGAGATGAGATGAAGAACCGGGGCGTGCAGGATGTGTTTGTGGCCTGTATAGACGGACTGAAGGGATTTCCGGATGCAATTGAGGCGGTTTTCCCGCAGGCGCAGGTCCAGTTGTGCATCGTCCACCTGGTGCGGCATAGCTTGAACTACGTGTCCTGGAAGCAACGCAGAACGGTAGCGGGAGATTTACGGCCGATCTATGCAGGTCCGACGCAGAGCCGGCGCAGCGCCGACCGCCGAAGCAGCCGCGCAGAGGCTGGAAGAGTTCGCGGCCAGGTGGGACAAGACGCATCCGACGATCAGCCAGGTTTGGCGACGAAACTGGGAGCGGATCACGCCGTTCTTTGCGTTTCCCGCCGATATCCGCAAGGTGATCTACACGACCAATGCAGTGGAGTCGCTGAATATGAGCTTGCGCAAGATCATTAGGACACGCGGCTCATTCCCGACTGAAGAAGCAGCCATTAAGCTGCTGTACCTGGCACTCCGGAACCATTCCAGAAAGTGGAGCTTCGTGCAGGGCTGGCGCGAGGCGCTGAATCACTTTCAGATCCTGTGGCCGGAACGGATGCCGGCGCTGGAACGCGGCTGAACACACCATCAGGAGAGGCGCACCGGAAGAATTCAGCCTGCGGCAGCAAGGAAGTGAAACGCCCCTTTCCCGTTTCCCCTGCCAGGGAAAGCCGGGGCGGCGGGTTCCCCCCACGCCGGAGCACGTTGACGCGCCAGCCAGGGCGCTGGCACGCACCCAGCTACCGGCTCCCCCCGCCCAGACGAGCCGACAGGTGGGGGACGGTGGGCAACCTTCGCCGGCTTAACGGCCACCGACATTACCGGCGAGCCGTTTACACATTTCTGTTGACACTGCCCTCGGAATGGCAGTGTAACGGGGCACAAGGCTCAGGAACCTTCTTTACAGGGGATAGAAGCTTCGTCAACATGCAGCATGCATATCTTTCTTCCTTGGGCGGTTTCAAAACCCTTCGCTGCCGCCATCCTCTCTTTCGTCGCGTCGAATACGAAAATCAAAGCACTCGGCCAGTCTGGGTTCCCTCGCGCCGAATGGATTGCAAAACCCTTCTGCCGCGGCGGCGCAGATGCCATAGCTTACACTCAAACGACGTGCTGAACCGGGGTGGGGAGCCCGCTGGGTTTGTTGACGGCCAACAGCCGTCCAAAACAACCTTGCACAGATACCGGCGACTTACCGCTCCTTACGCTGTTGTTCATTGGCGACTATTGACGGTTCGGTACCGCAGGACAAGCACGCCTTATGACGCCGAGCCTGCTTTCACGATTTGGGCTCACTATTCTCCATTAAAGTCCGGTTCGTAACCAATCCTCGCTACGCTCTCACCGAACTCTTGCCGTTCGCGACGGTTCTTCGAGCGCGACTGCAGAACAGGGACATCGGTGCATGGCGG
>JACMLA010000461.1 GCA_014379815.1 Bryobacteraceae bacterium
CCCGAGCAGTTTGCCAATGAAACCACCCGCTCGCGCATTCTCCGGAATAAACCTTCGGGGATGCCCCTGATTTGACCAAAGCAGCGAAAGCTGCGGCAGAGAAGCAACGGAAACGAAAAGAGTTCGAAGCCTCTCGCATAGAAAAAATGCAGAATTATGCCGAACTCAGTTCCTGCCACCGCGAGTACTTTCTGGGCTATTTCGGGGACGGAGAGATGTCGGAATGCAGCAATTGTGACAACTGTCCAGAGGAGCGCGCGGAGACTCCCAGGGCATTCGCACTTCATAGCAGGGTCACGCACAAAGTGCTGGGGCGAGGTGTGGTCGAGCGATACCAGGGAGGTAATACCGTGGTCCATTTTGACGACGGGGGTCTGACCACGCTGTCGTTGAAGGCTGTGAAGGAGAGTAATTTGCTCATGCCACTTGCGTGAGAGACTGAAGTCTGACTATGGCGTCCAAACAATACTCTGCTCCTCCTGAGACAGTAATCGATTCCGGCAAAACGTACACCGCGACACTCGAGACTTCGCGCGGTTCCATTGTGTGTGAACTTCATGCAAAGGATGCTCCGAAGACGGTCAATAATTTCGTATTCCTTGCTCGCGAGGGGTTCTACGACGGAACTGTGTTCCACCGCGTTATTGAAGATTTTATGGTGCAGGGCGGGGACCCGACAGGTACGGGTCGTGGGGGTCCAGGATACAAGTTTGAGGATGAACTGAAAGACAATCCGCACAAACATGCACGCGGTGTCTTGTCCATGGCGAATGCCGGCCCAAATACCAATGGCAGTCAGTTCTTTGTTACTCACGTCGACACTCCGTGGCTAAACGGGAAGCACACTGTTTTTGGTCGCGTGCTCTCGGGTCTGGAAGTCGTCGATCAGGTGAAGCAGGGCGACATACTGACCAGCGTCAAGGTCGAAGAGAAGTAGTACGCGAGGTTGTCCGGAGCGGAAGCTACTCAGTGCGCGGCAGTGGCCTGACTTCGGGTAGCATCAGAATGTTCCAGCGTGCTGGATTGCCGCCCGGTAACACCACTTTGTACCCGGTTTTGAATTCCGGATTCTCGACGTAATAGTCTGTGGAAACGATCTGGGCACCGCTCGCCAAAGCCGACTGTAACCGGGTATAGTCGCCTTTGCGAGCCTCCGCGGTGTCGGCATCTGCCCGTGTCCGGACGAGGTAGCCGGAACGGACCGCGTACTGAATCTCGGCCTGTTGCGCAATTGGGTCATTCAGGATCAGGACCGCGGCTTCAGGCTGCCCGGGTCTCGCATTCATAAACATCACGCGGCCTTTCAGCGAAGCGTGACCCTCTGTGTAAGTGGCGAGCTTTTGCGTGGTTTCGTCGAGGACGAAGAGAAAACGTCCACGAACCCGGTCCAGCGTTGGCCAATTGTGGGCCAGGACAGCTGCTTCCAGAGTGTCGAACGTGCCCCGGATATCGTCAGGAGTAATCAGTTTCTCTGCCGGGAGCATCTCGCGGATCTCCGCATCCCATACGTCAAATGCGGCCTTATCGAACTTGAGTGGCGTTACCGCGCCTTCCCTCGCAATGCCTTCATCTTTGGCGTTCATCGTAATCACAATCGGTAAGTGAGTCCGGTGCGCATCAGACCACGCCTTCAGTTCGCGCAGGCAGGAGCGGAAGGTGTAATTGTTCGAACGGAAATCAATATCAGGAACGTGCAGCACTTTCAGCCCGGGCCGTTTCATCTCGCCGTCGGGATCATACGGCGTGCTGCCGGGAATCTTAAGGCCCATCGGAGTTGCGTACAGACCACCGTTCGGATCGTGGACAACGTCGAGTTCCAGTGCTCGCAGCCCCATGTCGAGTTGGGCACTCAGAGGCAGATGACTATAGTCCAGACCTCGAAGCACGTTGGGTGGAAGCTGAGGCTTTAGCGCCGAATCAATCGCTTTTTTGTAGCTATTGTGGCTGCCGAGCACCGTTACCTGATTCATACGGGGCTCTGCTCCCATCAGACTGAGAACGACTGCAGCAGAGGACAGCAGCAAACGAGTGTACGGGCCGGAAAGGAAATTCATGACTTAGATGACCTTCAGGATCGCGCGTTCTGGTTACGAATGGATGGCATATCTGTGACTTTTCTGAAGCGCTATCTGCATAGGGCAGCCAGGACGCGAGTCAGGCCCTCGGTCTCGACTTTTCAGGTACGCACTTATACGATCGCGATAGTCAGTCAAGCGCCGAGTTAACCTGAGCGTTAGGACTGGCTAAATGGAGCAGAAGATGATTCCCAGCGGTGTGGTACATGAACTGCCCGCAGATTTTGAAACAGCGCTTGCAACCGACGCGCAAGCGTTGACTGCATGGGAAGACATTACGCCGCTCGCACGCAACGAGTGGATCTGCTGGATTGAGTCGGCTAAAAAAGCAGAAACGAGGAGCCGCCGAATCGCATGGGGCTGTTCCAGTTTGAAGGATGGGAAACGACGTCCCTGTTGCTGGCCCGGATGCGCCCACCGCTGATTCCAGGACGCTCAGACCGGAGTAGGTGACCCGGACTGAAGGCCGCCAAATTCCTTATTGCGCCTGGCTCGGCAGTTACTCCAAACGCGTGCGATAGGAGGCGGGTTGTCGCAGTCGCTCGTCAGCTGCTGGGGCACCATGGAGCAACCCCTCGGTGCTCAAGTCTTCATCTAGTTCTGGCCAGTGTATTCCACCCGGCACCTGCGATCTTCCAATGGGAGCGCTGCTCCATGCTGGCGCGCTCAGAAGCCGCGGATACCAGACTAACGGAACGATGATCGTTCGACCATCTCTAGATCGACAGCTAGCGTGTATTCTCATCGCGTCACTGGTAGTGTCGGCGATTGCGACGCCTTTTAGGTCGGCGAGGCGTGTCATGCTGCCTTCATGAGAAGAGTCACCCTTCTTCTTTCGTTATTCGCTTTCCTCTTTGCCCTGCAGGGTGGCGAGCCTGAGGGTTGGCGCCGCCGCGAACAACTGCAACACGAAAATC
>JACMLA010000462.1 GCA_014379815.1 Bryobacteraceae bacterium
ACATCATCGCCGATGGCGACCACATCACCATTAAGGTAAATGGACACACCACCATCGACACGCACGATAAGACCTACAGCAAAGGCTACATCGCACTGCAGGCCCACGATCCCGGCAGTATCATGATGTACAAAAATCTGATGTTCCGACCTCTGCCCGCCTCCGGAAAGTAAAGTTCCCTTCAGGAGAGACCGTTACAGGTCTCTCCTTAGTTCCTCTCCATCTTTTTGTCGAGCACCGTCTCCATTTGACAAACTAATGCTGCGGGTGCATCCTGTATTAGAATGCCAAATGAAGCCCGCGCCGGCGTGCTCCAGGGAACTCTGGACCTCATGATTCTGCAAACCCTGGCCACACTCGGACCGCAGCACGGATATGCAATCGCCGCACGTCTGGAGCAGGTTTCCAGCGGAGCCCTTCTGCTGAATATGGGAACTCTGTACCCCGGGCTCACCCGCCTCGAAGCAAAGGGCTGGGTTCTGGCGAAATGGGCGTACACCGAAACCAGCCGCCGTGCCCGCTACTACGAGCTGACCGCGAAAGGCCGCAAACAGCTCGAACGAGAGCGCGCCGACTGGCTCCGAATGGCGGGCATCATCGCAAAGGTGCTGGAGTAACCCAATGCAGGAATGGCTCTGGCGCGTGAAAGCCATGCTGGGACGAAACCGGCTCGCAGCAGAAAAAGAAGAGGAACTGCGGCTACATCTTGAGATGGAAACCGAAGCTGGCATAAAGCAGGGACTGTCGGTGGACGAGGCTCGCCGTCGCGCCAGGCTGCGCGTGGGCACAGTGTCCGAGGCGGTCGAATCGACGCGTGAACAGTGGGGCTTTCCGTGGCTCGATGGAACCGCCGCTGACCTTCGGCACGCACTCCGCGCGCTGACCCGCAATCATACTTTCGGAACGGTAGCCGTCCTCGTCCTCGCCGCCAGCGTCGCCATCAACACGTTGGTTTTTTGCATGTTGGAAGGCGTGGTCCTGCGACCATTGCCCTACCGCTCTCCCGAACGTCTGGTGCGGCTGTATGACGCCAGTGCCGAGCGGCCAAAGTTTCCGATGTCCATCGGGCATTACCTCGACTACCGGGCCAGTGCCAGCTCCATCGAATCGATCGCACTCTACACCGGACGCGATATGGAGCTGACAGGAATCGCGAAGGGATCACGGGAACTCACTGGGGTGGCCATTACGTCCGGGTACTTCCAGGTGCTGGGAAGGACACCCCATCTTGGCCGGACCTTCACCGATGACGACCTGCGCCGCGGCGTCCGGCACGTCATCATTAGTCACCGCCTCTGGCGGGAGCACTTCCAGTCCGATGCGGCCGTCGCCGGCAAAGTCATCCGCCTGAATCGCGAGCCGTGGACCATCATAGGCGTCGCTCCCCCGGGCTTTCAGCATGTAGGAGGTGACTATCGCTCGCCTCTCCAGGGCGAGACAGTGGATATCTGGCTGCCCCTTGCGCTCGATGGATCAGAACAGGGGATACGGGCCTCTCACTATTGCAATGCCATCGCACGCATTCGCGATGGAATGACTCAGACCCAGGTCCGGCAGGAGCTGGAGCGTCTGGCCGGTAATTACGCGCAGCGCTATCCCAACTTTGGGCAGTGGAGTATCGGGATCCAGCCCCTTCTAAGCGAAGTTACCGGGCGATCGCGCGACGTTGTGTGGCTCCTGGTTGCCGCGGGCGCTCTTTTATTGCTGGTAGCCGGGGCCAACATCGCAGGGCTTTGTATTGCACGCTCCGTAGCACGCCGGAAGGAGTTGTCTCTGCGCCATGCACTTGGCGCGAACCGCTGGCAATTGACCCGCGTTGGACTCGCCGAAAACCTGCTGATCGGTGTTGCCGGTGCCGTCCTTGGCTTGCTGATCGCCGCAGTGGGCTTGCCCGTTCTGCGCCAGTTGCTTCCTCCCGATTTTCCCCGGGCGCACGAAATTGCGCTCACCGGTATGGGAGCTCTCTTCGCCACCGCGGTCGCCATTGCAACGGTGCTGCTGGCAGGACTGCTGCCCGCAGGTGGGGACACTTCGATGCAATCGCAGAGGACCACGTCTGGGCGCGATTCACGCAAACTGCGCAGAGTTCTGGTAGCCGGAGAAGTCGCCGTAGCAGGGTTGCTTTGTGCAGGAGCGTTGTTCCTGCTGCGCAGTTATCAGGAGATTGGCGACCGCGATCATGGCTTCAATGCCGCAAGTGTTCTCACGTTCCGGCTTCGACTCGTGACCCCTGGTGGCGACAACGCAAAGCCATATGAACTGGCTCGCCTTTACGACGATCTTCGCCGGGAAATTGCCGAAGTACCGGGCGTCACGGCAGTAGGGGCGACCACCAATCTGCCATGGAGTGGCTACGATGAAAACACCGGGTTCGCCATTGTGGGACGCCCTGTTAACAAGGATGATTCCCCCGGCGGACGCTACCAGGCAGCGACTCCAGGCTACTTCGAAGCAGCAGGCATGCGTCTGGTGGCCGGACGTCTTTTTGACCCCCTGCGCGATGCTTCCACGCAACCTCTCAACGTGATCGTCAACGATGAACTGGTCCGCCGGTACTTCCCCGATGGCAAGGCAGTTGGTGCTAGGCTGGCACTCTGGGGCAAGGAACGTCAGATCGTCGGAGTGGTCGCTGGAATCCGGGACTACCCTGCAGATCTCGAAACGCAGCCTGCCTTCTGGTTCCCTCTGGCGCAAGTCGAGTTTCCTGCCATATTCGTTGCGGTACGCAGCAACAGTCAGGTGGATCCGGCGTCCTTAACCGCGTCAGTCTCTGCCGCTGTCCACAAGGTCGACCCCGAACTTCCCGTAGGC
>JACMLA010000463.1 GCA_014379815.1 Bryobacteraceae bacterium
AAGAAGGACGATGAGAATCCGCATGGCAACAAGTCTACGCGTTCCCGCACATCGGCTACAGCCCGAGCCTGCTCTAAAGCACAAGCACGTTGGGCGTGCGGCTCCGGACGTAGATCTGAATCCACTGCCCGTTCTGTTCCCATCTGGCCGCCGGAGCGAGGCCCAGTTCATATTCGATCTGCCCCGGAGTGCTAAGCGAGCGGGCCGCCAAGTTGACGGGAAACGCCCGTTGCTCCCTGTGAACGGAGTTCCGAGACTGGCGCTCACCATCGGGAACCATAGCCGACTATACGGACATGTGGATCGCAGAACACTGATGCGTTTATCAGTACTGATCGATCAGGCTTTCCAGAACCGGACGTGGGGCAAGTTCGTCTTGGGCCTTCAGTGGTGCGACAGGCGGAGTCCAGCAACAGCGTGAACGCCGATCAACGACAACTAAGTCCTTGATGATTTTCCAGCAGTTGGCTACGCTGATCACGGCCGAAACAGAAGATAATCTGCGAGGACGCAACCTGAGCCCTGATTCCGGGGCCACAACCCGCAAGGTCTCGAATGCCGGGCCGGGCCGAGTCGTTCGTTCTGCGGGAACTCCGTAGTTCTAAAGTTGTCGGGCCTAGCTCTCTCTGTCAGAGTAGTGGGCAAGAATGAAAGACACCGCCGCACAACCTACTTTTCCCCTCGTCTGCCTTGGTGCTTCCGCAGGGGGGACCGAAGCGTATTGTGAATTGCTCTCGCACCTACCCGCAGATAGCGGCTTTGTTGTGGTTATCGTCAACCATTTCAGGAACGCTGTGAGCTTGCTCCCGGAAATCCTTCCCTCCGTGACTACTATGCCGGTGCATGTGATAACGGACGGTCTTGCCCCGAAGCCGAATTACATCTTCATCATTCCCACGGCCGGGGAGATCAGCATCTCAGACGGCGTCTTCCGGGTTACACCGCTTTCGAAGCCCCACGGCTGGCCAAATGTCCTTACTGTCTTCCTGGAGTCTTTGACACGAGAGTGGAAGGGAACATTGGTCGGGGTGATCCTGTCCGGGCTGGATGGAGATGGGAGCGCCGCACTGAAGGCGTTCAAGGGTGCAGGAGGAACAACGTTCGCTCAAAAGCTGGATACAGCCCAGCAGGAAGACATGCCAAGGAACGCGATGAATACCGGCTACATCGATTTCGAGCTTCCCCCAGCGGATATTGCTCGCGAGCTGGTGCGGATTGCAAGAGAGATTAGGCCCGGAGCAAAGACCTGAATTCCAGTTCTGGTTGTTACTTCGATCAGCGCTTTCGGTGAACCCATGTGGCGACTGCATGCCGATAATCGGCTGCCGGATTTACCGGGAGTTCTTGCTTTCAAAACCCGATTCGCCTCTCCCAATTACCTATTTGTATGGGGTCGGCGGCCAAGGCAAGTCCTGGCTGCTTTCGGCGCTTTCGTGAGCAGCTTCGAATCGGAGCCGGCCTTCTCTGCGATACCTTCGGTACTGATCGATTTCGATACCAACTATGAAGGTTATTTGAAAAAGGTCCGTCATCTGCTCTGTGCCATATTCGCCAGAAAAGACTGACCGAGGCGACCAGATTCGACGTTGCTTATTCTCTGCTTCGGTACAAGAGACACGAAACAGACCGTCCCGAACTTCGCGGAGATGGTGCTATTGCGGCAGTGTTCGAACTCGTTCTGGAGCCCGGAAAAACAGCGCTACAGGGTCTAACTTTGCCGCCGCTGAATACCGCGGCCGATGTGTTTCGCTTGCTGGCAGCACAGTTGGGAGAGCGTGCTGCTGAGAATTCGAGAAATCACTAGCCGGGCAGCGCTTCCTTTCTGCGGCAGGATTCAAAGACTACGCCGGTGGTACACACCTTTGATTCCCTCCAGATCCCCTGGTGCACCGTGTCCACTCTCAGTTAGCCGGGCCTGCCCTCGGGACGAGGCGCGCGCCGCTCGCCAATGCCAACCTGTGTTGGCCGCGTCGGCCGGTACGCGATCCGCCGTTGCCGATACGTGCGGCTTTTGCCTCAGCCGGTACAGTTGCGCGACTCTTCGCTTTAGCGCGTGACAAGCGCGCC
>JACMLA010000464.1 GCA_014379815.1 Bryobacteraceae bacterium
GCGAGACGGCAGTCTCCGGTCCCTCCGCTCCCCTGCGGAATAACTCCGGACCTTTGCCTTTTAGCGGGTCCAGCTTGTAAACGATTCGTACCGGGCCCTCGTTGACATCCAGCACGCACAGACCGGCAGCGGAGCATCGGTGACCTGAATAGCCCTCCACTTCCCCGAGGCTCTGGGCGACCCCACCGGTGAGAGCGGCACGCATCAGGCTAACAGAACCACCAGGGTAGTCTGCTTTGGGCGAGATGAACAGGATCGCTGTCTGGTCCGGCGTCAAGCGGGCCATCATCTGTCTGTCTGGCCCACCAGCGATCAGTTCCGGATTCTCGCTGTCGACACCCTGCCGGAAAATGTCGGGATTGCCATTGCGGTCTGAGGTGAAGATCACCGAACTACTGTCGGCAGTCCAGGCACTAGGGCGGTCATTCCGGTCATCCACGGTCAGTCGCCTGGGTTGAAAACCAGCCATCTTCCCTGTTCCCGCCGGTGCAAGATAGACGTCGGTTTGCGAGGACACCCGGACCACAGCCGCTCTGGTTCCATCATTGCTGCAAGTGAGCATCGCATAGCCGTAGTCCTCTGCGCGCGCCAGTTGAACCGGAACGCCACGGAGACTTCCGTCTGCCTCGAACCGGGCTTCCCACATGCTCTCAAGCTCGCGGCTTTCTCGTAGTGCATAAATAATGCGACTCGGTCCGGCCCACGCGACGGCACCGATCTGACCTTTCAGCGGACCTGCTGCGTTCACGCTACGGGCCGAGGCGACATCCTGAATGGTCAGAAAGGATCCTTCACTCGTGCGGGTGCTCATCGCGAGTTTACTGCCGTCGGTGGACCACACCGGACGCGTACCGGGGGGAGGGCCTTCCCGCTCTTCGGCAAGCAGAGGACGCTTGTTGGTCCCCGAACTATCGCTGACGAACATCCGTCCGCGTTCGCCCCAGCTCAGAACGCGGGAGCCATCCGGCGATGGCAGTCCCCAGCCGGGGAGCTGCTTCACCCCAACACCCCCGATCACATCAATCTCGAACTGCTGAGGAAACGTATTGACGGATTGCTTTATGCCGAGCAGTCTTGAGCCTCCCGGAGCCCACGCCCAGACTGATATCCCCGCTGTGTTCGTCAGCAGGCGATTCTCGCTGGTCTGGACGTTGTAGAAATGGATTCCACTTGTGTCTGAGTAAGCAACATACTGGCCATCGGGAGAGAGAAAGGCCGCGGACACCGGGCGATCCGAAGGATTTGCCGTGATCCTCCGGAAGATGGGTTCGGAGCGGACCGGGGAAGAAGTCTGATTGCGAAAGAGCACCACAGCCGCGGCAAGTACGGTAATCCCGCCCAACGCAGCCAGCACAACCCAGACGGTCTTCCGTGGAGCCGCCTGCTTTGTTTGTGGCAACGCGGCTGGCGATCCAGGCCGTACCGATCCAGGCCGCACCAGGGAAGGCTGCGACATCGTCGTATCCCGCTGCAGACTGCGCAAGTCGGCAAGCAGATCCGCCGCGGACTGATACCGCAGCGAGCGATCCTTCTCGAGCATGCGGGCCACAATGCGGTCGATATCTTCAGGAATGTCCGGATTAAGCGAAGAAGGCGGAGGAGGTGTATGCGTCAGAATCGCGCTAAACACGATGGCGCTGGTCCGGCCGTCAAAGGGCAACTTGCCCGTCGCCATCTGGTAGAGCACGACACCAAAGCTGAAGATGTCCGTGCGCGCATCAAGATCCTCCGCACCGGCCTGCTCCGGCGACATATACGAGATGGTTCCCATCGTGGTTCCGGGAGTAGTCTCGAAACCGACCACCAGCGTCGCAGTGTTTTCCGAAGGCCCGGCGCGAGCGCTCTCTGACGCAAGCTTGGCGAGTCCGAAGTCCAGCACCTTGGCCTGATTGCGGTCGGTAACGAATAGATTCGCAGGCTTGATATCGCGATGAACGATGCCCTTGGAGTGCGCCGCCTCCAGCGCATCCGCAATCTGGACAGACCATTCCAAAACCCGTGTGAACGGGATCGAAATACCTTCGAGTTTATGTTTTAGCGTCTCGCCTTCGAGATACTCCATTGCGAGGAACGGCCTCTTGTTTTCGTCTTCGCCGATATCGTAGATGGTGCAGATGTGGGGATGATTGATAGCAGAAGCCGCGCGGGCTTCACGACGGAACCTCTCGAGGGACTGTGGGTCTGCCGCGATGTCGTCAGGAAGGAATTTCAGCGCGACCTGACGGCCCAGCCGGGAGTCCTCCGCAAGGAAGACAACACCCATTCCGCCGCCGCCGATCTTCTGGATTATGCGGTAGTGCGAGACTGTCTGTCCGATCATGGCCCGGCGTGTCTTACAGTATCACGCTGATTTGTTCGCCCAGAACGCGTGTGGCCAGTTTTGTTTTCCTCGGACCGGCGGCAGCCTACTTCTTTCGATGCGAATAGCCATTCGCAAACACGGCTTCTGTGATTGCGACGGAAATGGCTTTCAGCGGCACCCCGTTTTCGGATGCCTCGATGCCGGTGATAAGGGTACTGGAGTGTGGTCCAACGACGCCGACAGGATTGCTTAAGCTGACTCCCCATCCAGGCTTCTGAGTCTCATCGAGAGACGTCAATTTCCAGGATGCATTGAATCGTAGCAGAGGCGAATCAGAGTCGTTGTGCAGCGTGAACGACTTGAGTGTCATGGTTCCATCTTCATAAGTAAGTACGGGATCAGAAATCCGAAGCCGGGACTTACGGTCCTTCTCGTACCTGACGATGCTGGTGGGGTAGGTCAGATGCTTCGGCTGAGCATCGGACGCAGCGAACAGCAGCAAAAGGCCAATTGCGGTTGCTCGCAGGTAGTTGACGTGAATCATATGCAGGCCACTCCACCTGAATTTTAGCTCAGCCTGCTGTTTATCACCGACGCTGGCGAAGCCTAAAGCAGGCTCTTGATGCGGGTCAGAGCTTCTTTGAAGTAGTCGAAGGGATAGGCCCCAATGACAGCTTCGCCTTCCACCCCAGTCGCTGTACTTTTCCCGACAATGAAGCTGGGCGTTGCCGAGAGATTCGCCTGCTCCGCTTCGCGCATGTCGCCTTTGATCTTCGCGTCGTACTTGCTGGAAGCGATACACGTCCGCATCGCAGGTTTATCCAGATTGACCTGCTCGGCAAGCTTCAGCAGAACTTCCATGCTGAAGGGCTGGGGTCGGCTGCTGAGGAGGTCGCGGTATTCCCAGTACCGGTTCTGCTCCCCCGCACAGTGGCTGGCTTTGGCGGCTTGAAACGCGTCGCTATGGAAGTCCAGAGGGAGGTCCATGCTGGCGAAACGGACCATGCCGGTATCGACGAACTCTTTCTTGATTTTCGCAAAGGTGTCGCGGTGGAACATGCTGCAAAAGCCGCACTGGTAGTCGGTGAACTCGACCAGTGTGACGGGAGCTTTCGGATCGCCAATGGTCCTTGCCAGGTCGATCGTAACCTTCGCCAGAGCAGGCTTGCCGTCGGGCGCAGTGGGCGCAGTGGGCGCAGTTGGAGGCGGTACCGCGGACGTCTCCGGTGTCTCGACAAGCTGACGGGATCGCATGGCTTCCAGCAGCTGCCGGATGACCCGGAGCTCCTTCACCATTTCGTCGCCCTGAGCCTGAGTCATCGGTTTATCAGCGTCTGCCGCCACCAGATTGGAAGCCACAGAAAGCAGAAGAGAGAGTACAAAGAATTTCATAATGGAGCATGTCCCCGGAACTAACAGGAATGATAACGTGCACTGTCTCGAGGCGCTCGATGGTGTTTGTCGGCGCATTTCTGTTTGTAGCCGCGGCACTGATGGTGGGCTGGGCCGTATATGGCCTCATCGTCCAGCCAGTGGAAGACAAACTGTGGCGTTACGTTCTGGGTGTCGCCGGTGTCTTGTTCGCGCTGGCGGGCGTGCAGGCTTTTGGGCAGTCGCAAAAACCGATGGTGCTGTGGGAAGCCAGTGAGCAGGGTATTCGCAATCATGCGGATTACCTTGGCCGCTGGCAGGAGGGTACGTGGATCCCGTGGCACCGCATTGAGAGTATGGCGTACCGGACGGAAATTTCCGGCGATTCGCGCATCCCTGTCATCTGGCTCCAGCTGGATAAGGTCGGCGACAGCGAAACTCTGGTGAGCGCTCTCAAGCCCTATCCGGGACAGGCTCCGGTTGCAATTCTCGCCAACGGGGAGCCATCCGGTGATGATGCGCTGCGACAGCTGGAAGCACTGCGATCCCGTGCCATCCATCAGCGCTGAAGAGCTGCCGCCGCTGTTAGAAGTTCGGCTGCATTCTCCGGCGGCCACGCACGGGGCTGGTCGTTCTCATCGACGATGGTGGAGCGGGTGCCCGGCGGCAGAACCTGCAAAGACTTCAGAAACTCGATGAGGGAGTCCTGTTCGTAGGGTGTAGCCGCGATGAACTGCTTCCGCGAATCATCCGCTTCCGAGAAGTGGTTGAGCACGGCTTCCCGCATCGTAGTAAACAAGCCATGGTGGAAGTAAGGCGGTTCATTCGCCGCGCCCCAGAGGCGCTTGGTCAGGAAGCGTCGATTGCCCTGATAGAAGCGCTCGGTCCACGTAGTCTGGTTCATGTCGAGCTTTTCGGTTCCTTCCGGACCCGGAAGTGCGATGTCATGCAGCTTCAAATCGGTGTAGGCAGCGACCCATGTGATGCCGTCTTTGTCGGCCTGCAAGCGGGGCTGCGGCAGAGCCTGGGAGTTCAGGTCCATGCTAACCGGTTGTGCTTCACCAGGCCGCGTATTCATAGGCAAATTATAGGGACTGGGCTCGGTGTATGTTGTGCCTGATCGCGATAGAGCAAGCTGCGGGACATGGCAGGACGCGCAACCCCATTTGGCAAATCGATCTTCGCCGGTGAGCACCGCCTGCTCAATCTCAGGCTCCTTCGGAATACGGCGCCCAGGGACAGCCATGGCCGCCTGGAACATGGAGATCGCAGTGATGTCGGCGCGCGTGAGTTCGTTCGTGAAGCCGTCTCCGTCGGGATCTGTATCGAGACCAAAGCGCTCCGTTGTCTGCATGCCGTGATGCTGATTGAAGGCTGTATTGGAAAACTCGCGGAGGCTGACAACGTTTCCGGCCTGATGCCAGGGACGGACGATCAGATTAGGCCGGTCCATCGGCAGTGGAGCGACAATGCTGGCGCGGGGCAAGCCGGTGACCTTCGACATGTCCCAGTTACCGTCGGCTTTGCGAGTAAGCTCTCCAAAGGAGATTCCTTTGGAGACCAGCTTCTTGGTCTGGCCAAGTTTGATCGTGTCGCGAACCGCCTGCAGATCGGCAGTCATCTCGCGCGCCAGCATCTCAATAAAGCCCGAACCGAACATCCCTGTGCTGGAGCGCTGATTCGCAACAGTACTCAGATTGACGTGGGTGCCCGACTCATCGACGCTCCCCCGGGTGGCGATTTTGTCGGACGGGTCGAATGTGGCGAAATCAAAACGTTGGCCCAAAAGGAAAACGTTAGTGACGAAATCGCCACCGCCACCGGCAACACCGAAGGGCTGGTTGTGGCAGCCATAGCAGGAGTTGGCGTCAGGGCCGGAAACGCGGTTGAAGGCACGGTGTCCCGTTAGTGGCGAACCCGGATCGGAGAGAGCCCGGCCATTTCCTTTTGTGAGAGGGCGGCCCGCACCTTCCTGCTCGGTCCAGTTAGCCATGAAGAGACGTTTGCCATGTTCGAGGAGGTTGGCAAGAGGAACGTTCTGCTCTTCGCCATCCTCCAGATGTCGGTTGATGGAAACTTCGCGGCCGATGCGTGAGGGCCGGGTATGACCCTCACGATCTGGCATCTTCTCTGCGGACGATGTCGGCGATGGGGGCGGCGCGGACAAAGCAGCGAAGCTGCTGAGCAGTCCGGCGAGTATAGCTAACCGCATACGTCTTATAAACCTGCTACTTCTTGGTGGTCGTAACCAGCGGCGTGATGGTAACGTTCGCTGTCAGAGGACGGCTGTTCGGGTCGAGGTACACCGCACCCTGTCCGAGCACAGTACCCCGCTTCTTTATAGTGACCGTAAGTCCGCCAGGAGGCACACTGCTGAGTGTAAAGTAGCCCCGCGCGTCGGTGTTCGTGTTGCCCTTCCAGCGGGGATTTCCCGACGAGACAACCTCCACTTCAGCGTTGGCAATCGAGGTAACGAAGGTGTTGCTTTCCGCGCTGGGCGAGTTAGCCGCAGCAGCCCGCGAGAGCTGACGACCGGCGTTCTGGGGTTGCTGCGCCCCACCCTGAGGTCCGCCGGAAACGGCGCCCGAGTTAGGCTGGCTGACCGGGAGGATGGTGTTGACACCAAAGCCACCGGCGGCGCGTGGCGTGAAAAGCACGAAACCGTTATCAAGGTCGAAAAGATTCCCACTTGTAAAGTACTCGTAGACCGCGTTGCCTGTGGGAACTTCGAAGGAACGCGTGTCGCTGAAGTTCACCTGCTGGGGCGGAGCGCCCGATCCGGGAGTGAGTCCGGTGATGCTTCCAGTCCGGAGGGCAGTGATGCCCTTGTAGCCGAACAGGATGCGTCCGTCATTGAACAACGTGATCTGCAGGGTGTTGGATCCACCCGCGCTGTAGTGGCGGTTATTTACGTACGACACAACGTAGCGTCCCGGAAGTGATTCGTTGACATTCACACCCTGGCCTCCGATCAGATCATCGAAGAAGGCTGAAATCCGGGGCCGGTTGCTGAACGCGTTCAGAGTTTCGCTGTACGTGGTATCCCCCGACCCAAAAGTAAGATATCCGTTGGTGCCGACGTAGACCTGCGTGTAAGTCTGTCCGTAGAAGGTGAATGGAAACGGCAACGTACGCAGAAACGTGCAGTCGTCGCAGGTTGAGAGGAAGGTACCGTAATTGGTCTCAAAAGCAGCAGCAATTGCGACGATATTGCCCACCGCAGTCGTACCGCCCCGGACTGCGGCAAGGGGTGCGGATGAGCCGGCAAGGTTGATACCGCCAGTTCCCGGAGCGGTTGCGTTCACCACAATCGGTCCAAGAACAGTGGGCACGTTCACCAGCGAGAACAGACCGTTCGCTCCTGTGACTCCGGCGATGTTTCCATTTGCGGTGACGGTCGCGTTGGCAATAGGCTGGCCCGCCGCGTTCTGAACACGACCGGTGACCGTGGTCAGAGGATCAGGCACGACACCAACGTTGCGGGAGGCAGAACCTGTGTTGCTACCCAGATCGGTAGCAGTTACCACAATCGCCAGCTGCGACGCGTTAGCCGGGACAGTGTAGTTGAACTGATAGGGCGCAGAGGTCGCGGTAAACACATCGGTACCGTTGACCTTGAAAACAACCTGACCGATCGCGACATCATCGGCAGCGTCAGCCGAAATCACGATCGTAGAACCGCGGTAGATCGTTTCGCCGAGAACCGGGGTGCTGATGCTGACCTGAGGTGGAACACCGGCGCGATCTTCCAGAGGCAGATACTGGCCGATGAAGAGGCGGCTGTTACCGGCAGACGTTCCAAAGTCGATGAAGTTAGTGCCAGGCGCAGCGACCATGTAGACGTATGCGGAATCCACCGCGACGCCGTGGCCAGCCGCGTCGCCCGCTGGTGAGAAGTCGATCGGTCCTCTCGAGATCAGAGTCTCCGGCACGCTGATATCAGTGACAGGAACTCCGTTCACGAAGAAGACATCGGCACCCAGAGCGAAGTTACCCGACAGCACAACGTCGTTCAGCAGACCCCCGAAGTTCCGGGTCGTGCTATTCAGCACCACCGGATTTGCAGGATTTGTGATGTCGATACTAGTGAGACTCAGGCCGTAGTCTGCAAGGAACAAGTAGTTGCCAGAGACCTTTGCACCGCGCGAATCGCCACCCGGAATGTTGCGTGTACTGACAGCCTGAGGAGAAGCAGGGTTGGCGACGTTGAAGATCTGAATACCACCGGCGCCGAGGGTCACGATCGCGAGATTGCGATTCGTGTCGAGGGTGATGGCCTTGCCGTTGCCCGCGATGCTGGTGTTGGCGGCAACAAGAGGTGCTCCCGGATTCGACACATTGACGATGGTGAGCTGGCTACCCGCAGCCACAAATGCCGTGTTGTTACGCACTACTACGCCTTGTGCGGGTCCGCTGGTCGCAGCCGTACCCCTCAGAATCGGGGCCGCGGGATTGGAAACATCGATGATATGCAAACCGCTGTTGCCGCCGGCGATATAAGCGATATTGCCAACAATCTCGACGTCATTGGCATTGCCCGGAAGAGCGAGCGAGC
>JACMLA010000465.1 GCA_014379815.1 Bryobacteraceae bacterium
ACGACCTGAAAAAAGCTCTTCCGGGGCAGGTAGCGGACATCGGCCCCTCGCTGGATCAGGAGTTTCTGTGGTTCAATCAGAGCCGCAGCTCCCCGGTAGTGGAGCACAAAAAGTCGTGGTTCCGGAATACCGCATTCCGAAAGGCCGTCTCACTAGCCATCAACCGCGCTGATCTCTGCAGGATCGTTTACCGTGGCCATGCCATCCCTTCCGCTGGTCCCGTTCCGCCCACGAATCGCGCCTACTTCAACTTCGCGCTTAAGTCTCACCCATTTGACGTAAGCGCTGCCAGAAAACTGCTGACTCAGGCAGGTTTTCGGCTGGAAAGCTCAGGACTACGTGACGCCAGTGGCAATGCAGTTAGCTTTTCCCTGCTGACCAACGGTGGTAATCGGGCTCGTGAGCAAATGGCTGCGCTGATGCAGCGCGACCTGAAAGCTATCGGCATCGTAATCAATATCGTCACTCTGGATTTTCCAGCTCTCCTCAGCCGGATGACCAGAACTAACGACTACGAGGCGATCTTGCTGGGACTGGTAGTCTCTGATCCCGATCCCAATTACCAGATGAATGTCTGGCTGAGTTCAGGCGCGAACCACCAGTGGAACCCAAGACAGAAATCACCGGAGACGCCATGGGAAGCAGAGATCGATAAGCTGATCCAGCGGCAAGCCTCAGCAGCAACGGATTCCGAGCGCAAGTCCGCATTCAACCGCGTGCAGGAGATCCTCTACGAGCAAGAGCCATTCATTTATCTGGTGCATCCGAATGCGCTTGCGGCTTTCTCGCCCAGGGTCAAGGGCGTTAAGCCTGTCATCCTCCGGCCGCAACTGCTATGGAACATCGAGGAACTCGAAGCAGTCCGCAAGCCATGACACTGCCGTTACTGCAATGTGAGTTGTCAGTTACTTACGGCAGAACGGGGATGGGCGTTCGCAATGTGCAATTCGCGATCGAGCGGGGGGAGATTCTTGGAATCGCTGGGGAAAGCGGCTCAGGCAAGAGCACAATCGCCTCAGCAATCCTTGGGTTATCGAAGCTGCGGGGCGCGACTGCAACCGGCACCGTTCAGTTCGATGGACAAAACCTGCTCACGATGCGTGAGCGCGATCTGCAAGCCATTCGAGGCAAGCGCATCGCACTGGTCGCCCAAAGCTCGATGGCTGCACTGAATCCGGCCCTCAAGCTGAAAACCCAGTTTCGCGAAGTCTGGAGAGCTCACCGGCGGGATGGCGACTGGACAGAAGCCGCTAATCCGGTGCTGGAACTGCTTCGCGTGCCCATTACAAAAGAGTTCTTCGCTCGGTATCCATCGGAGCTTAGCGTCGGGTTGGCCCAGCGTGTCCTGATCGCGCTTGCTCTGCTGCATCAGCCGGAATTGTTGATTGCCGACGAACCGACAAGTGCTCTGGATATTGTGACCCAGGCCGAACTCCTGACCCTGTTCCGCCGTCTTCGGGACGATCGAGGCCTGTCGATATTGTTTATCTCTCATGACCTGCTGGCACTTGCGGCGGTGTGCGACCGAATTGCGGTCCTGCAATCCGGAACTCTGGTAGAGATCGTGGAAGCTTCGCGATTCCTCACAAACCCAACTCACGAGTACACGCGACAGCTGGTTGCAGCATTGCGTACGATCTCCAGCGGGGTTAGTCGTCCGGCTCCGGACGCCGGGCTTTGATAGAGTAAGCGTCGTGCAAAGACGGAACTTTCTTGTAAGTACGGCTGCAGCTGCGGCTGCCGGTCCCGTCAGCGGGGCCAGCTCTGACGATAAAAAGCGAGTAACTGGGATGCGAATCGGCACCCAGCACGCAGATGATGACGAGACACTCACGATACTTTCGAGTCTCGGCGTGAATAATATCTGCAGCACGATTCCCTCAAAAGTTTTCGACGAAAAGTGGTCTGTCGCGTCTCTGAAGCGCCTTCGGGAGCGCGTAGAGTCCCACGGGATTACGCTCGACATGGTCCCAATTCCCATGAGTTCCAGCCCGATCGAACGTGCAGAAATGCCGTCCATTATGCTGGGGAACAGCCCGGAGCGGGAGAAGAATATCGATCAGATTTGTCAGATGATCCGCAACTGCGCCGAGGCCGGAATTCCATCTGTCAAATACAACCTCACCTTCCTTGGCGTGGTTCGCACCGAAGCAACTAAAGGCCGGGGTGCGGCGATGTACAGCACATTCGTCTACAAGCAGGCCAAGCAGGATCCGCCTTTGACTCTTGCCGGCAGGGTTCCCGACGACCTTTATTGGGAGAGAATCACCTACTTCCTGGACCGCGTCGTACCAGTGGCGAATGAGAACAAAGTGCGGCTCGCCTGTCATCCTCAGGACCCCGGTATGCCCCGGAAAGAAGGCTATCGGGGAGTGAACACGGTTTTAGGATCGTTCGAAGGAATGAAGCGGTTTGTCTCAATCCGGGAAAGCGCCTACCACGGGTTCAACTTTTGCCAGGGTACCGTGTCGGAAATGCTCGAGAATCCGAAAGAAGAAATCTTCGATGTAATCCGCTATTTTGGAACTCGCAAGAAAATCTTTAATGTGCATTTTCGCAATATTGAGGGCCGGTTTCTCGACTTCCGCGAAACGTTTCCCGACAATGGCGACATCGATATGCTGCGCGCGATGCGCACATACAAAGACGTTGGCTACGATGGCATGCTGATGCCTGACCACGTTCCGAAAATTCCCGGCGACACGGGTGGACGGCAGGCATTCGCGTTCGCATTCGGATACATTCAGGCTGCTTTACAGATGGTCGGGGCGCACGCCTGAAAGGGGTCTGGCGTGACTGTCTGCTAACGTAACAGCATGAGCCCGAATGAATGGGTTCCCATTCGCTGGTCTTCCGGCCCTCTGGACGCGGATTCCCGCACTACGGAGTCTGAGCGTGAGGCGCTGGGAGCCTTGCACCGACCCGCTGCACTGGATCTGTTGACCGGTACACCTTTCAATTGCCTCGTGCTTTCGTTTGCGACGGGCAAAGAGCAGGACGCGGAGCAGCAGAAGACGCTGGCTCCCCTGATCGAAGAAGCCAAAAGGCGCCAGTTTACGGTTTTGGGGCGGATTATCGGTCCAGCAGAAACATATCTCAGCGCTGCCCGGACTGCGGGTCTGGATGGGGTTATCACGGATGCCCCCGTCGCGAACTCACCCCTTCCAGCGTTTGCGGTCACCGGCGCAGCCTCACTGGAAGACTCTCAATCAATCCTTCCAGTGAAGGGCTGCGAATGGCCAGCAGTTCGCCTGAGTCGCAGTGGAAACGCAGAGTCCGGACCCACAGGCTATCCATGGGTCAACGCAAACGGGTGGAGGATCCAGCTCGCTCGTACGCTTCATCCTTCAGCGACGGTCTGGAGCATGGCGGAGCCCAGAAAAGCCCAGGTACCAGTTCGACCCGAACTGTACGCCCTCGCAGTGGCTGATGCTGCGGCTTACGGTGGACGCTGGCTCGTGACTCTCGATTCGCACACTCAGACCGGCCTCGTCAAGCAGTCCACCGAAGCCCGGGAGGCGTGGGCAACGTTGGTCAAGGCGGTCCGATTCTTCGAACTCAGACGCAAGGTCAGCACCGAAGTGATTACACGCTTCGGCATTCTTTCCACTTTCGCCGGGGAGAACGAGGCGGTTGCGCAAGAGTCGCTCAACCTGAGCTTTCGTCGCCAGTTTCCGGCTCGGATCCTGCATCCGTCACGGCTCGGGAACAAGTGGTCGAACGGCTTACGTGCGATTGCCGTGATCGGTAACGAAACAGATCGCAACGTGTTGCAGCCAGCCCTCGATGCGGGTGCGACCGTCCTGGC
>JACMLA010000466.1 GCA_014379815.1 Bryobacteraceae bacterium
AGACCCCGCTGGCACAGGCGCTTGCGCCCGCTATTGCGTCTGGCGAATTGCTCGATGACGCAAGCATGAACGATCTGTTCCACGCGAGACTCCTGCAGGCTGACGCAGGCAGAGGATTCATTCTGGATGGCTATCCCGTGTCGGCCGGCCAGGCTGGAACGCTGGACGCGTTTTTGAAGGAGCAGAATTTCCCTGCCCCTACCGTGCTGTTCATCGACGTCTCTGAGGACGTGCTAAAAGCGCGCATGCAGAAGCGGCGCCGGGCCGACGACCAGCCGGCCAACATCGACAGGCGTTTGCGTGAGTACCGCGAACAGGGAGCCTTGCTGACGACGTGGTACGGCGAGGAGAGACTACTGCGCGTCGACGGTCTCGGCACGCCTCAGGTAGTTTCAGCGCGCATCTCCCGGAAGATCGAAGAAGCCGGCCTGCGAAGGGGATTTGCTACCCGTCCGAAGGAGCTGCAGCGGCGGCCTGCTGTCACACCTTAGGACTCGCTGCCGCAGGTGGGGCCGCAAAGCGAAAGCTCTCGCCCCAGGCAAGCAAGAGCAGAGGGTAGCCGGAGCCTTCGAGGTGATTCCAGGTCTGGGTATAGTCCTCGCGATGAGGGACCGTGTGTGCCATCTCGTTCTCATGGCCCGTCATGATAAATCGCGGATTGATACCTCTGACCATTCGCTGGATTTCCATGGTCCAGCAATTTGGCAGCAGGACGTCAACCCGGTGTTGCGAACCGACGTGCGCCAGCCATTCAAAGTCCGAAGGGAACCACTGATCTCCTGTTTGCACTGTGGTGAAACCTTCAGGACTTCGCACCAGGTGAACGTTGTTTAGAACTGTTTCGCCTTGGTGGCCAGGGTAGGCAACAACTTCAAGTGTCTGCTGATTTCTCCTGACTGGCAGTTTGGTGATGGCTGTCGTACTGCGTACCGGGTAAGTCAGGCGACTCGCAAGGTCGGCCTGTTCTGCCCAGAGTTTGTCGGGTGCAACGACCGGCTTACCCTGTTCGAGAAACAGTCTTGCGACTTCCTCGCTCGCGTGATCGCCATGGAGGTGGCTGATGAAGGTGGCATCGGATTGCGTGACGAGGCGCTTCAGGAGCTCGGGTGCGATTCGGAAACCTTCGATCCGTGGCGCGCCGGGAACGAGGTCATAGGTCCAGCTAACGCTGGGAGTACGCACCAGAAAACCGTGGTTGTACAGCTTCCAGATCACGCCACCAGACGCGACTTTTGTTTGCTCAATTTCTTCGATAACCCTCGCCATGCGGCGCTGCAGATACTCCTGCACGATCGGTTTCCGGGGTGCCGAATCGATATGCAGAATATCGTCCAGGCGAATTAGAGCGGCTCGTCGAACCGGGTGCTCCGGTAGCGACGGAGGGTGTCTCTGGAGCATGTCGTCAACCCAGGCGAACGATCGCGCGATCCATTCGTCAGGGGCGTCCGGAAGTTCCGGAGCAGTAAACTCCCTCCGTTTCGAGGAAAGCCACGGCCTGGCTGGAACGGACCCGATCCGCGCAACTTCCTGCTGCGCACGAAGGACCGGGGGCGTCCCAAGCAATGCGCCCCCGAGAGTACCAAGTAAATTTCGACGGTTCATGGTTGTGCCTAAAAGTAGAGTTTCAGAGCTAGCTGTAATTGTCTCGGACCGGTGCCTTCGCGTAAGGTTCGCACAAGTCCGAAATTCTGCGCGTTGATATTCGTTCCAGGAGTTCCGAAGGTAGCGCGATTGAAAGTGTTGAAAGCTTCGGCTCGAAACTGCATACGCACACGTTCGTTGAAATCGAAAGATCTGGAAACAGAGGAGTCCAGACTAAAGAGTGCGTCGGTGCGGGTGCGAGGGAGATTGCGGGGTGCGTTGCCATAGGTAAATGCAGGGATATTGGTAAAGGCAGCCCGGTTCAGCCAGTTGTCGATACTCTGATTCGCGGGAGTTGGATCGCCTGTGACGTTCGGTCGATTGCCGCCGAAAGCCGGTGCGTTGGCCGTGACTGAGATCACGTTACCGCTGGCCGCTGTAAAGAAGCCATTCACCTGCCAGCCTGCTGCCAGACGTCGATACAGAGGATGGCCGGATTTCCCAAATGGCAGAGCATAGCTGCCCGCGACAGACAGATAGTGGGGCACATCGCTTGTGGACAGCGCCCTCTCTGCACGCAGATTGTCCCAGTTCTGGACGCTGTTGGATCCACCAGAGTTAAAGTCGTTGCTGCCGTTTCCCACGTTGTTGTCGATCAACTTCGACCACGTCCACGAAGCGAGCATCGAGAGCCCGCCCGAGAAGCGCTTCTCCACCCGGACTGAGCCCGCGTGATAGATCGAGTCCGCCCAGTTGTCCAGGCCGGTTACCGACGAGAACTGCGGATAGGCATTGGAGAGCGTGGCGCGTGTGACCTGTGCATTGGCCAGCGGCCCCGCGGTGATGATGCCCTGATAAGGATTTGGAACCACCTGCTGTAATCCCGGTCCCAGTGCGAGCGCGGCCTCGGGAAGGTAGTTGAAACTCCGGTTCGCAGGCAGACTGACACCGCGATTGCCGAGGTACGCCGTTTCTACCAGCCACCCTCCGGGAAGCTGTTGCTGCACACTGGCGCTCCATTGCTGGCTGTAGCCGCGCTTGAGACCTCTCTGGTTACCTCCGATCGCTTGTCCAAGGCCGGTCAAGGTACCGTTCCTGCTGCCGGAAGGCAGAATGATTCCATCCGGATACGGATTGCTGAGCGAGCCAGCCGGTATAAACCCGTCGATGGTTGCAATGTAGGGCGTCGCGCTCCCGAATCCAGTCGATCCGAGGTTGACAAAAATTCCAGTTGTCGGCAGATGGAAGATTCCATATCCTGCGCGAACGACGGTCTTTTTTGTGATCTGGTACGAAGCGCCTGCACGCGGACCGAAGTCGGTGAGCGACGGCTCGCGGTGACCACGGGACAGTCCACCCGTTCCCGGGAAGACTAGCCCACCACGCAGGTTGACTCCCTGCACCGTGGTTTGTGAATTGGGATCGAAATTACTGATCGCGTTGAACCGGTCGGTAACACCGCCCTCGTACTCCCATCGCAATCCCAGATTCAGAGTCAGTCGCGGGGTTGCCTTCCAGTCATCCTGTAAGTAAATGCCATAGTGTTTCTGTACGTAAGTCGGGTTGGAATATCTATAGATCACGCTGCTGGCTGGATAGCCAAGCAGAAAGCTGGCATAACCGAAGCCATTCACCGTTGCCGAACTTGGGTCGGGACCATTGGTGAAGTTGCGATCGAAATCAAACCGGAAGATGCCTGTTCCCTGTTTGCTATTCCATTGATAGATGCGGTTTTCTGCTCCGGTCTTAACCGTATGCCGGCCTTTGATCCAGGTCAGGCTGCCTGCCCACGTGGTCGTATAACTCACCTGTCCCGACAAGTCGCCTTCATTTCCGCCAACCTGGGCGACATCGCCGATATTGAAGAAGGGAAACCTCCTGGTTTGCCCATAGTCGTTGATCGCGGCGGGCAAATTGATCTCTGTTACGTCGAAGCCAAAGCTGCGAGGTGTTCGATCGATCGCAAAGCTGTTGATGCCGCCGCGGAGATCCAGCAGCAGAGTTGGCCGCAAGGCTTCGGTGTAGGTCACGACTCCACTGAAACGCGGATAGCAGGCGTCCGATCCACCGGCTTCGGCGATATTGTCGTAGTAGTTCGCAATTGGCACGCAGGTGTTGTCGTTTGTGTATCGTGCAAAACTGCGGCGACTGTCCGTGAAGTTGTGATCGATACGAATGCCATAGATGTCTTTGTCGGTTGGAGACGACGCTTCGCCCCGGAAATTGTTCACTCCGGTGAATCGCTCTCCGGTCGCGTTTGGCTGAGGGTAGTAAGTCTGCACAGCTTGTGCAACCGCGTTCAGGCGATTGGGCGGGATTACATTTCCTGGGAACGCGGTCCGAATGCGACGACCGGGATTGGCCGGGTCCAGCCGGGTTGTCAACGGATCGTAGATGGCGATCAGCCGACCCGAAGAATCGAATGTCTGCGAGAAGTCGCCCTGGCGCTGGAGCTGCGTGGGGAGGGTTCGCAAAGTTCTCGCGAGCGTCCGTTGTGCGACTTTCTCCCAGTTGAAGCAGAAGAATGTCTTGCGCGGAATGATGGGACCGCCTACGGTGGCACCAAATTGATTGAACACAAAGGGGGTCCGGGTTTGGTTGTTGGTGTTACTGAAGAAGTCGTTTGCGTTGAAGACTTTGTTGCGAACGAACTCAAAAAGACTTCCATGGAACTCGTTTGTTCCGTTTTTGCTAACGAAGCTGATAATGCCACCTCCGGTTCGACCATACTCCGCACTGGCGAGGCGGGTGACGATGCGAAACTCTTCCGTGGCATCGGTCGAAAGAACAACTTGCGGACCGCCGGAAGTCCATTGCTCCGCCGCGACGCCGTCGACCATGACGTTGTTGGTGCTTGGCGAGCCGCCTCCGATGGAGACCCGCGCGCCACCGAAGGCGCTTAGGACGAGGCCACCGAAGCTCCCGATGGGTCGGACGCCGGGAGCCAGCGTTGCCAAAGCCAGTGGATTCCTGCCATTCAAGGGCAGATCCAGAATGCGCTGGTTGGTGATGACGGTGTTCAACGCCGGGGTTTCGGACTGCATCTGAAGCGCCTCTGCCCGGACCGTGATCGCCTCCTCCACCGCTCCGGGGATGAGTTCAAAGTCGATGCGGAGGCTCTGTCCGTCGTTCAATTCCAACTGCTCCCGGGTTTCCGGACGGAAGCCAGCCATTTCGAGCGAAACAGAGTATTTGCCTCTTGGCAGAAGTGGGACCGAGTAGTACCCAGACTCGTTCGTCTTTACGACACGACTTAGTCCGGTTTCTGTATTCCTGGCGGTGACCGGAACTCCGACCAGAACGGCTTGGGAACTGTCGGTGACCCGCCCGGTGATTTCCGTGGTCTGAGCAACACCGGGAAGTGTAAGACACAAAATCAGGAAGGCGACTCTGGCTGGAAAGCAGGAATTCGATGCATTCATGTTTGCTGTGGCCTTGGCCCAGGACGAGCTTAGACACCCTGGTGTGGTCGTCGAAAGTAAGAAAGGGTGGATTCGCAGAGCTGGCTGTCGTGAGTAACGTTTGCTGTAAGTTTCCTCGGGGTAAGAAGGGGTAGCAACCAGGGTAAGGTAGGGGTAAAATCGGGAAGCCCTTTATTTTCATTGTTTTCAAATGAGTAACAACGGTGTCTATCCGCAATGACTGACCACGGCAAGACAGACGAAGCGTTGACCGTGGGTCCCGATCTTGTTCGAGAGCAGCTGGGGAGAATTCTTCGGAGCCCACCGTTTCGTCAGTCGGACAGGGTGTGCCGGTTTCTGACATTTGTTTGTCAGGCGGCGTTGGAAGGCAGAACACAGGAGCTTAAGGAATCGAGCATTGGCGTCGCAGTCTTCGACCGCTCGCCTTCCTACGACCAGAAAATCGATCCTATCGTGCGGGTAGAAGCTCGTCGTTTGCGGAGTAAACTAGACCAGTTCTACGAGGCCGAGGGTCGCGACGACCGGATCCGTATCAGGCTCCCTAAAGGTGGTTACATCCCCTGCTTTGAGTGGAATGTTCCCTTGCCCGCTCCGGGGGAACAGAAGCCTGCGCCGGAATCGCCATTAGCTGAGCCGGCGACAGTAGCTGAAGATCTAAAGTTTGGAGGTAAGGCGAGTCGGTTCTCGTTCCGAGCCGTCATGGCGGTAGCAGTCTTCTCTTGTGTCATTTTCTCGGGTGTCATTGCAGTCGTGTATCACACGAGGCCACCGACGACTGTGGGTTCTTCAAGACTCTGGTCCCGGCTTTTTGCTGCTGGCCGCAGCACCTTGATTGTGCCGAGCGATAGTGCGCTGGTAATCCTTCAGAATCTGACGCAGCGGGAGATCAGGCTGGCAGAATACGTTACCGGTTCCTGGAGAAACGATCTTCCGTCGCCCTTCGGGCTGAAGCCTGCCATGCTGATGGATCTGGGAACGAGGCAGTACATGGCTGCGCCCGAGATGCAGAGCATTGTCAAGCTGCTGCGTCGCCCCGAATCTTCTGGACATGACACGCATGTTGTTTACTCGCGAGACCTGCGTATGGCCGATCTAAAGGAAAATGCCGCGATTCTCCTCGGTGCGCGGCAAGGCAATCCGTGGGTTGAATTGTTCGATGCGGATATGAATTTCCGCATCAACTTTGACCAGAAGACCTATCTTCACACCGTTGTGAATCGGTCGCCTCAGGCCGGAGAGCAGTCCGAGTATTACAACTTCCCGGGGGACCCCGAGCGTCGTGCTTACGGCGTTGTCGCGTTCCGGTGGAATCTGGGAGGCACTGGAATGGTTCTCATTCTGGAGGGTACAACCGTTGCCGGAACGGCCGCTGCCACCGATTTTGCTCTCCGGAACGACAAGCTGGGAGGGTTCCTCGATACCATCGCACCCAGCCTCGGGCAGGTGCCGCCGTTTGAGTTGCTGCTGGAGACCAGCAATATCGCTAATGCTTCGCCCGGTGCACGGCTGCTGGCTTTCCGGGTATACCGATAGCTCGACGCTTTTTAAGGCTGCGCTTCGTACTTATGGAATTCTGAAACGATGCCGTTGCGGTCGAAAAGGATGACAGAGTAGGCCTGCCTGCTGGGACCCTGCTCCATTCCTGGTGAGCCTATCGGCATGCCGGGGACGGCTAGGCCGGTCGCCTTTGTACCGGTTTTCAACAGCTTTTGTACGTCGGCCGCGGGTACGTGTCCTTCCAGTGCGTATCCATTTACTACCGCGGTGTGGCACGAGAGAAGCTTATCGGGGACGCCATATTTGCGGCGGTACTCTGCGGTGCTCTCGACGTCGGTGACCTTAACGTCAAACCCGCTGGCCTTCATGTGGTCGACCCACTTACTACAGCAACCGCAGGTACGCGTCTTGAATACCTGGACTACAGGCGCGGCCGCCTGCGCCGTAATCGTGGACAATAGGACCGTCACGGCTATCGCGAAGAAACTGCTTTTAGACATTGCCTCTCCAGTATGACCAATTACCGCAAAACAGTCAGGACGGGGCCCCGGGGCTGAGAAGATGCGGGTGTCTTACCGGAGATCCGTTCGCCTATTGCCGCCGATGCTTTAAACAGGAAGCCGACCGGAAGGACACCTGCGAGCTTGTAGTTTCCAACCGCGGCCAGACCCATAGAGGCGATACAGCCACATTGGGAGCAATCGGGGTCTCCGCCGAACTGGCAGGGCGTGACCCGGGTCTTGAGGTCCGCCGAAATCGTCTCGGTCGTTCTGGCGAAGATGCAATCAGCGGGGGAGGCCGGGGGGTGGAGGAATTCACGCAAGAGCAGCTCGGGCATGTCGAGTTTGGAATAATCGGCCCGTAAGGCAAATAACTGGCGCACCGCGGATTCGCGTTGCTCCGGAGAAAGTACCTCGGGCGAAAACTGGCCACGCTGGGGAGTGAAAAAGCTGAACCAAATGCGCTCAATCTCCGGTCGGGGATTCCAGAATTTGAGAAATTCGTTAAGATAGCCCGGTCGATGCATAATCTGGCCTGTGATTGTGCAGTGAATGGTAATCCGGCCACCCTGGATATTTTTGAGAATGCGCTCGTAAGTTGCGGGCGTTCGCCGCACGTCGTGCTCGGCTGGTAATCCGTCGATAGACACGGCCGTTGTCAGGTATTTCCAGGTTTTCCACTCAGGAGGGATTGCGCGAAACGCACTGGTGACAACCTGCACGTGAATGCCGCGTTCCATTAGCTGCGGGAGAAGAATCTCCAGTTCTCTGTAACGGACCAGAGGGTCTCCGCCAACAAGGGACAGGTGCAGAGGGCGGGCCCTGTCGACAACTTCGAGTACGCCGCGCACGAGTTCCTCACCACGAAAATCCGAAAGGTCGCGAAGTCCGGTATCGCTATTCAGATGAGCCGGCTCATAGGCATAGCAACCCGGGCAGCGCAATGGGCACTCGCGTGTAATTTCAATGGAGAGTGAGGGTGCTTGTCCGACCAGGATATGTTTCCAGGCTCGCAAGATATCAGAAGTTTGCAAGGATCCGTCCATTTCAGATAAATGAATTACTGCAATTCTAAATGGATGAAACTGCGGTCCATCTGGATACGCTGGTGGCAGGGATTTCAGGAAGGGCAAAACTTCGCTAGCCTAAATAACTGTTAGCCGTCCCGGAAATCCTCGAGGCGCAGTGGTGCCTGGTCGCGTTTTCGCCCCGTACGTGGTAAGCTACTAATGTCTTTGCCCGCCTCTTACTCGAGTGCCTTCCGGCCGCCCGCTCTTCGACCCGATCCGTCGTGCAGTCTGACAGAGACGAATTTACTCAAGGAAGTAGTACCATGACCAACATCTTCGTTGGAAATCTCAGTTATCAGACGACGCAGGATGAGTTGTATGCGGCGTTTGCGCAATACGGCGCAGTGGAACGCGTCAATATCATTACAGACCGCGACACGGGTCAGGCCCGTGGATTTGCTTTCGTGGAAATGACAGAAAGCCGTGATGCGCAGACCGCGATCACGCAACTCAACGGTGCTGAACTGAATGGCCGGGCAATGAATGTGAACGAAGCGCGTCCGAAGCCTCAGGGTGGCGGTGGCGGCGGATACGGCGGCGGTGGTGGCGGCGGCGGTGGCCGCAGTCAGGGCGGTCGTGGTGGTGGCGGCGGATATGGCGGCGGCGGTGGCGGTGGCGGCCGCGGCGGAAACTCCCGCTGGTAATTTGGGCCCAACGGTCTTGTAGTAGATTTGAGGCAGTAGTCACTGCCTTTGCGAGGATATACGGGCCGCAACGCAGAAAATGCAAGCGGCCCTTAGCTCTTTATCACAGGAGAAAGCATGGCTGGACGCGGACCACAAACGTTCAAGAAGCGCCAAAAGGAGCAGGAACGCAAGGAACGGCAGGAGGAAAAGCGCGCCAGACGGTTGCAACGAAAACTGGAACCCCGGGATCCCGATGCTCCCGACGAAGACCAACCGGCAGAGTCCGAACCGTCAGACGAAGCCTGACTGACTCCCTCCCCGTTTTCTCCTCCAACGCACGCCTTTTCTGGCGTTGCAGTTCGTATCACGGCGATATTACATGAATTTCTCAGAACTTAACTTGAACTCTGCCTTGCAGAGAAACCTGGCAAAGCATGGCTTTGTCACACCTACACCCGTTCAGGAGCAGGCTATTCCGCCTGCCATGGAAGGCAGAGACGTTGTTGCCACTGCGCAGACCGGAACGGGCAAAACCTTAGGGTTTGCTCTTCCGCTGGTGCAGATGCTGATGTCAGCAGAAAAAACCTCTGCCACTGATGGTGTTCGCGCCGTGGTGCTTAGTCCCACCCGTGAACTGGCCATTCAGATCAACGACACATTTACCAAACTGGTTGCTGGTACACCGGTTCGGACTGCTGTAGTTGTTGGAGGGATGGCAGAGTCCCGACAATTACAGACGATCCGGAGAGGCGTCCAGATTATCGTGGCGACACCGGGCCGGTTGTGCGATTTTCTCCAGCGACGGCTCGTCAATCTGAGCAAGGTGCAGGTCATCGTGCTGGATGAAGCGGACAGGATGCTGGATATGGGCTTTCTTCCGTCCATTAAAGCGATCCTCGCCGAACTGCCCTCCGTCCGGCAGACGCTGCTTTTCTCCGCAACGATCGAGAAGTCGGTTGCCCATTTAATCGAATCCAATGTCAAGAATCCCGTTCGGATTGCCATTGGCGGCGCAACAAAGATTGCAGATCAGGTCGATTTACACTTGTATGAGGTCGAAAGCGACCGAAAACTGAGTTTGTTGACGCAACTGCTGGAAGCAGAGCCGGGTGCGTTCCTGATTTTCGCCCGGACCAAGCATGGGACCGACAAGCTGGCGAAGAAGCTGGCCGCAGCAGGAATCAATGCCACGCGGATTCACGGGGACAGGACGCAGGCGCAGAGGAATCAGGCTTTACAGGGGTTCAAGGACGGCCGCTTCCGTGTACTGGTTGCTACCGATGTCGCGGCACGCGGAATCCACGTGGATGGGATCGCGCATGTGGTGAATTACGACCTTCCACAAGTTCCGGAAGATCTGATCCATCGCGCCGGCCGGACTGGTCGCGCAGGTGCCCGGGGAACGGCGTCAACGTTTAGCATGCGTTCCGAACGCGGCGATATTCGCAGAATCGAACGGGCCTTAAACGTTCGATTGCAGCCGCGCGAGGTTTCCGCGGGTTTGGCCAGGGAGCAGCGGGAAGCGCCGTCGCAGCAGGTTAACGGTAGACCGATGAAAGTTATTGTCCTGCCTGTATCAGCGCGTGGTGATCGGGAAAACGATACACGGCCCCGTTCCGGTGGCGGTCGCAGATTTGTAGGTCGCTAACTTAAAAACCGCTGAAGTTTTACTTCTAAAGGGCCCTCCCCCGCCTGTAGCATTGGCCGGGGGAGGGCCCTTTTTTCTATCTACAGCGTCACCTTTGCGTGATCGGTCGCCTCGTCGTTGTAGCTCTTACCGGTGGCGAGGGCCTTTACAAAGCCCACGAGCTGCACCAGCTTACCCGATGGCGAATCCCAGTATTCAGCTCTATCGACATCCACGCAAAGTAAGGCCAGATTCGGGTCATCGAGACCTTTCGGGAACCAGGCTTTGTGAATGGGGTTCCAGAGCTCTTCCAGCTTGGCGCGATCGCGGTTGATAGTTCCGGTTCCTGAGACAGACACGTAAACGTCATCTCCCGGATCCGCGTAGGAGAGGTTCACATGCTGTTCCCGGCGGATTTCCTCGACTTTTGCGGAATCCTCACCTGTGAAGAACCAGAGTTGACCGTCAAAGTCGGCTTTCTGGGTCGCCATCGGACGGCTGCGGAGATGTCCGTCCGATTCCACCGTTGTAAGCATGGCAATATTCACGCCTTTGATTAGCTCGTGGAGCTTCTTTATCACTTCGTCATGGGACTGCTGAGCCACAATATCCTCCTGACCCGGGCACACTAAAGCCGGGCGGTCTGTTCTTCAATCGCAGTAACCGCGGCAGCCAGCACAGCAGCAATTCGTATGGCGGCGGTAATCTGCTCTTCTGTAAGACCCTTTTCGAGGACAACCCTTTCGTGGGCAGACACGCAGGTCACACAATTATTGATGGCCGAGACCGCGGTGCACCACAACTCGAAATCGGCCTGGTCCGCGCCATGAGTTCGCAAACCCTGCATACGGAGGCGTGCCGGGATGTTTCCGTATCGCTGATTATCCACCATATGCAGGAAACGGTAGTACACGTTATTCATCGCCATCAGGGCAGCAGCAGTCCGGGCAGCCTCAATGGTCTCGGGAGTGACGTGAAGGGCCGCTTCAGCTTCAATCGCACGAATCGCTGAAGCGTTGCGGGTTGCTACAGCACACGCGACTGCGGTCCCCCAAAGCTGCACCGGAGACAGTTCGGGTTGTTTGAGGACGTTTCCGAGATTGATTCTGATGTCGCGGGCAAAGTGGGGAATTGTATCGAGTAAGAGTTCTAATGACATGGTTTGCATTTCAGGGGCGGAGCTTAAGGCTGCCGACGTGCACCAGGGAAGTTGGCACACGCCCGCAGTTCGCAAAGGACTATTTCGGACGGCAATCAGGCAGAGAGCGTCTGCTCTCCCTTTTGCCAGTTGCATGGGCAAAGCTCGTCAGTCTGCAACGCGTCGATCACCCGGATGACGTCATCGACGTTTCGTCCGACTGACAGGTCTGTCACAGAGACGAACCGGATGATTTCGTCTGGATCGACAACAAACGTCGCTCGCTGACAGACGCCTTCCTTGGGGTCAAGAATTCCGAGTTCCTCAGAAAGCTCCCGCTTGATGTCGGAAAGCATTGGAAAGGGGAGGTCGCGAAGATCCGGATGATCCTTCCGCCAGGCAAGGTGGACAAATTCGCTGTCGACGCTTCCGCCGAGAACCTGCGTATCGCGATCCTGAAACTCACGATTCAGCTTGCCAAATCCTGCAATCTCAGTGGGGCAAACGAAAGTGAAATCCTTAGGCCAGAAAAAGTACACTTTCCATTTGCCTGTATATGACTCGCTGGTGATATCAGCGAATTCTTTGCCTTTTTCGAGGGCTACCGTCGCTTTCAGACTAAATTCCGGGAAGCGTTCTCCTACTCCGAGCATTCATTTCTCCTAGTGATTTGAATTTTTATCTACTGCACACTGATTGCAAAGTCCGTGGACCTCTACAACGTATCGATGTACCTGAAATCCAGCAGGTGCAGCCTGTTTTAACTGCACGTCGCCAAGCTCGTTATCTTTGAGATCGAAGATGGCCCGGCAGCGGGTGCAAACCATGTGGTGATGAGGATGAGTATTTACTTCCAAACGCGTCAGGCCATGATGCAACGAGACTTCGGTCACAAGTCCGTGAGCGACGAAAGTATGCAAATTTTTGTATATGGTCGCCAATGAGATCGACGGAATCTCTTTCCGGACGCGCTCGTACACTTCTTCAGGGCTTGGATGCCCTTCCAGGGAGACGAGGACATCCCAGATTACCTGGCGCTGATGTGTGACGGCCAGACCGCGTTCCAGACACAATTGTCGAAGAGTCTGACCATTCATGACAACTATTATTGTTCGATAGTAATTCTCTTTTGTCAACTGCCGGGGATTTCTGATTTCCTGAAAGAAAGTGGAAAGATTTGCTCTTACTCAGGAATGGGTGTCCGAAGAGGTGTGTATGATGCCGAAACACACTTTCACCTCCGCCCTTCCAAGCGCTGCGTTAGTTGCAGTCCTGGGTTCCATTCACGAAAAGCGCCAGTTCCAGGCCAAGTTGATTCACTGCGCTGGCCGTATGATGAAACTGCAGGTCCCTGAGGATGTGCCGGCCGGAATGCCTTTGCGCATCGACGTAGACGGTGGCCTGGTGCTTGGGGAAGTCTCCAGCAGCGTCACTCTCGGCGCTGAAGTGTTTCTGCTCGTGGAAATCGACCAGGTGATACCGTCGGTGACCGATCTGGCTAATCTCGTCAGCGCTGTACTCGGTCAGCGACCGGTGTCGCAGGAAATCGCAGCCGGTCCAATGGCTTTTGCAGCGATGGGAGACGCCCAGACAGTTCCGGTAACAGGAGTCGGCTCACGCTAGACTAATCGTATGAACAAACTGCCGCTGCTGTTGACAGCATTGCTGCTGGGTTCCCTGGCGTACGCGCAAACGAAGTCAGGGCCGCCTAAAGCAACCGCAACGCAAGCAGTGCCGCAGCTGGATAAGGCAGAACTTGAGGAGTATGTCCGGCACCTCTTCGTCTGGGGGCCACAGATTCAGATTCAGGTAAATGATCCGAAGTCTTCCGGGACTTTGCCTGGATTTCGCGACGTTACCGTAGTGGCTTCAGCCGGAGCAGCAACTCAGGAAATTGTCTTCCACGTTGCGCCGGATGGGAAGCACATCATTCAGGGTAATATCTACACTCTCGGGAAGAGTCCTTTCGAATCGGACCTGAACAAGATCCGAACGGACTTGCAACCTAGCTTTGGGACGGCTGGCGCACCTGTTGTCATTGTTATCTACAGCGACTTCCAGTGCTCCTTTTGCCGCGAAGAAGCTCAGGCTATTCGGAAAGAGATTCCGGCGGCATATAAGACCGAAGTGCGGGTGTACTTCAAGGACTTCCCGCTCGAGTCCATTCATCCGTGGGCCAAATCGGCTGCGATTGCTGGGCGATGTGTGTTTCGCCAAAAGCCGACGGCATTCTGGGAGTATCATGACTGGATTTTCGAGAATCAGGGCACGGTCACTCCGGAGAATCTGAATACGAAAGTGGCGGGATTTGCAAAAGATAAAGGACTGGAGCCAGTTCAGTTGAATGCCTGCATGGAGAACAAGGCGACTGAGTCCGAGGTGGACCGCGCAATTGCAGAAGCACGGTCGCTGGGCATCAACTCCACTCCAACTATGTTTGTTAACGGACGAAGGATGGTCGGACAAACTCCGTGGCCGCAGCTAAAGCAGGTAATCGATCACGAAATTGAGTACGCGAAAACGCATGGCGGCGGCGAAAAGTGCTGTGAAGTCAAGCTGCCGTCCCCACTCAATCGCTAACCTCGGTGCGATTCTTTCGCCTATTTACGGGTTTGCTGGTGCTGGCTTGCCTTTGGTCTGCGGCAGCCTCGCGAGTACCTGGGCGTCCACGTGTCTCCGGAAGAGCCGAAAAGGTCAAAGCCGAAAAGCTCCTCGAAGATATCCGCTATTTGACATCTGCAGCGCTGACTGGCCGTTCCACAGGTTCCCCGGGCCTTAACAAAGCAGCCATTTTTATTGCGGGCGAGTTTTCGCGCGCGGGACTGAAAGCAGGGGGCGACGCTGGCTATTATCAGTCTTTTCCGGTTACTCTCAACGCCCGATCCGCCAGCCAGAGCTGGATGAAATGGACCGTACAAGGTAGAACGGAACCACTCGAGCCGGGTTCAGACTTTGAGCCCTACGCATTTTCGTCATCCGCTCCTGTCACGGGTCGAGTGGTCTTTGCCGGATACGGAATTACCGCGTGCGAATACGGCTACGACGATTACGAAGGTCTGGACGTGCGAAATAAGATTGTCCTGATACTCAGGCATGAGCCCCAGGAGTACGATACATCCAGTTCCTTCGAAGGCAGGATCTATACGGAGCACTCGCAGTTGTATCGAAAATTACTGAACGCGAAAGCACATGGGGCCTCGGCGGTGTTGCTGGTCAACGACATAGCCAATCACACGGGTGCCGACAGCCTCGAGAGGCTGACAGCACTCCCTTCACCCGGGGGTGCCGGCATTCCCTTTGTCGGGATTCGTTCGAGTGTTGTGGAGCAGTGGTTTACCGACGCCGGGCGGAGTTTCTCCGAATCTCAGAAAGAGATCGACAGGACTGGATCGCCAGATTCTTTTGAATTTCCTGAGATATTTGCCGAGCTGGCAACGCCTTTGCAATCCGAGACGCGATACGTTTCCAATGTAGTAGGTGTACTCCCTGGCACGTCGGAAGAGTATGTTGTTGTGGGAGCTCATTATGACCACCTTGGCGGAGGGGAGCAGTTTTCGCTTGCTCCGGAAAAGACGGGCACCCTGCATCCCGGAGCGGACGACAATGCTTCGGGCACCGCTGCGGTCATCTCGATTGCCCGGACGCTGGCAGCTCAGCCGCCTATGAAGCGCGGGGTTGTCTTTGTTGCCTTTGCCGGAGAAGAGATTGGCTTAGTTGGCTCGACGTGGTTTACCGCTTTTCCCAAACTGCCGTTACACAACGCTGTTGCCATGATAAACATGGACATGATTGGTCGCGTGAAAGAACAGACTTTGATTGTCGGCGGGGTGGACAGCGGAACAGAATTGCGCCAGGTGTTGGAAACAGCGGCCAAAAGCTACCCTTTCACGCTCCAGACCGGGACGCAGGCCGTCTATGGATCGAGCGATCATACCGCGTTCACGGCACACTCTGTTCCGTCACTCTTCTTTTTTACCGGACTGCATGCCGATTATCACCGGCCAACCGACACGGCTGACAAGATCAATATCAAGAGCACAGGCCTGATTGCCGACCTTGTCGCTGAAGTGACAATGACACTGGCCGAAAGAGTGGATCGCCCTGTGTTTCGGAGACGAAGTGACAGAACCTGTTCGTCTCAAAAGTTTTCTCATACTGTAGCGGGCGCGGGCCGATAAAGTAATCGATGTCAGAACTTATGCGAATCGAGATTGTGACCGAGAAGCTACCGCCACTTATATTGCACCCTTTCTCTGATTCATCCAGCCCAGGTAAGCTGATGCAGGGATCGCGGGCGAGTCTTATGATGCAGGGATTGCTCCCTAACCAACAGCTTTCGTACCAGGAGCTGGAAGAGCTTCTGGTTTCCGGGAAAGTCTGTGAAATCCGCATGCTCTTCTATGTAGGAAAGGATGTCATGCGCTGGCTGGAGCAGTGTGTTGGTGTCGCCCAGAAGTCCCAATATCTTTCGGACCCGGATGTCAGGAGTTTTGCTGCATACCTGATCGAACAAACGCCGGATCAGGTTTGTGAAAAGCTGCGGCAGTGGGGTGTGCAGGACTTCAGGTCCATCTTTGCCAGGGCCATCGGGATGAATTCTATTTTTGCCGAAGCACCGGGCAAGGAGCAGTTGTCCGACGATTTTATCCGGAGCTATCATTTCTACGCCGACAGGCTGTATCAGGCGTGGCAGGATCTCCATCCGTACACCAAACTGGCCAAAGGTGATTTCGACTTTGAGCTGTACGCTTCTGCCGAGTTCAGCCGGATACTGGAGCGCCAGTGGTCGGATGAAACTCTACCGTTAGGCTGAGGTCGACCGCCGTACTCGTCTTGTAGCGAGCATCAGCGCGGATAACCCCAGACCAACAAAAGCGGCCGGTACCGGTTCCGGTACGGCCGACGTGAGGTCGAGGCGAAAGAAGTCCTGATCGGAAACAGCCAGGCTGTTCATGTCTACAAAGACCGATCCAGGGCCAAAACTAATCCGGCTCGCGGTAAGACCGCTGATGGATGTTGTCAGGAAAACCGAGTTAATTCCCCCGGGCAAGTCAAGACTGGTAAATTCCAGCAGATTGGGCACAACCCGGAAGAAGTTCGCTCCCGGTCCAAGGTAACGATATTGGATCGAGAAGTCTTCAACGTCGATTGTCTGTGTTCCTGACGTCAGAGCACCGCAGATATTGAAGGAGAAGGGGCACTGGATCTCAGCTCCCGGCGATACTGCGACTACGAGATCAGTCCGCAGGTCGCCACCCAAGCGCGAGGCAATGCTCACAGTGTCGCCGATCAATCCGGCCACTGCTGCTGCGGGAACTACCAACAGACTTGTAAGTACTAGTACTAAACCTCGTAACTTCATGAACGCCTCCGGTTTGTAGAGTATACCAGTAGAAATTGCCCATAAACTGATACTTCCCGCAAAGCACAAGGGACGTCTGAAGAGCCATGGGACCTGAGGGTCGCGCGTTCTTTAATGGTGGAATCCCAATGACAGTTTCTCGCAGTCCGCTGCGCTAGCATGATGGAGTACCCTCAGACAGAGTTTGATTTGGAACAGGACGTTACCAGCCGCGCAACACGTTTATTGCCCGAGGTATTAGACCGTCCGCCTTCTGAGCGATCAGACTACATGACGACCGTGTCTGGTGGCGACGGCGGATTGCGCGCCGCACTGGCGCACCTTGTCGCCTGCTCTCAGGAGCACATGGATTCCACCATGCTGACGTCCGGATCCATGATCATCGGTGGCAACGGAGGAGCGGGCGGCACTGCCTATGCTCCCATCCGGCTGATGCTTTCGGACGACCTTAGCGGTCAACGTTTCGGCGCCTATGAGCTGCTGCGGCGCGTCGGCAAAGGTGGCATGGGCGCTGTCTATGCCGCGAGGCGTGCAGACGAAGAGTATCGGAAGGTGGTGGCCGTCAAGCTGGTCAAGCCTGGGATGGAGTCGGAGGAAATACTCCGCCGGTTCAAACAAGAACGACAATTACTTGCGCGGCTCGACCATCCCAACATTGCGCGACTGATTGACGGCGGTACCGAGGACGGCGTCCCCTACCTGGTCATGGAGTTTGTTGAAGGGACTCCGATCGACCAGTATTGCCGCAGCCGCAAGCTGACAGTGATCGAGCGCCTGCACCTGTTTGTAACGCTCTGCTCGGCTGTTCAGTACGCACACCAGAGCCTGGTAGTACATCGCGACATCAAGCCTCCCAACATCCTTGTTTCCACCGAGGGTGTGCCCAAGCTGCTGGACTTCGGAATCGCCAAGGTGCTAAATCCGGATCCCGCAGACGAACAGGGAATGACTCAGGCTTCTGAGCGACCGATGACCCCGGACTATGCGAGTCCCGAACAGGTTCGGGGCGAACCGATTACAACCGCCAGCGACGTGTACTCACTGGGAGTACTGTTTTACGAGTTGCTGACAACCGAGCATCCCCTCCGGAAAGCCAAGGAAAAGTTCGGTTTTCGGCAAGCGATTTGCGACAGCGAGCCCACCAAGCCGAGTGTTGCCGTTACCCATATCGCCGCGGCTGACAATGGTTTGCCGGAGGGTACTGAGCGACTTCGAAGTCAGCTTCGCGGCGACCTGGATGCCATTGCCCTGATGGCGCTTCGAAAAGAGCCAAACCGGCGATACGCGTCAGTGCAACACATGGCGGAAGACATCCAGAAGCATCTTCAGGGGCTGCCGGTGCGCGCGCATGGAGACTCTGTCAGCTACCGCACTGGCAAGTTTATACGTCGGCATGCCGCCAGCGTTGTAGCTGCTACTGCAATTGTCATTGCCCTTGTTACAAGCTCTATCGTGTCCTGGTCGTTCTACAGGGAAGCCAATCGGGAACGGAGGCGAGCCGAAGCAAGGTTCGCCGATGTTCGGCAGCTGGCGCGGTTTGTCTTGTTTGACTTTGACAAGATCATGACATCCGGCCTGACTCCGGCCCGCAAAGCTCTGGCCGAGAAAGCAACCGAGTATCTTGACCGTCTGGAACAGGACCGCGGGGGTGACCCGACCATTGACAGCGAGTTAGTCACAGGCTACCTGAAGATCGGGGACCTTCAGGGCAACCTCTGGGGACCAAACCTGGGCGACCGGCAAGCGGCCAAGGCAAGCTACGAGCGAGCTCTCCACATTCTGGACTCTTCGAAAGCCAAAGACATTCTTCAGGAAACCCGGACACGCGTTAGCCTGGCTGATCTCCTTGTCAACAACGGGTATCTGCGTGAAGCTATTGCAGCCTATGAGAAAGCTCGCGTTGCTCTGGAGACACGGAGCACGAATGACCGGCAAATCCTGCTAACGCTTTTCGATGTGCAACGAAAGCTTGCATTCGCGCATAACCAGAGCGGGAATACGGCGGCAGCGATGGCCGGGTACGAACGCATGCTGGAGCTTAGCCGAAAAGCGCTGGCGCTGGACCCGAACTCTCCTGATGCACGTAAACAAAGTGCAGTTGCTGAAATGCGCATCGGTGAGATCCGTGCAAGGTCGGAAGGTCTTGATGCCGGGCTTCCCGCGATGCGGCATGCACTGGGTGTTTACGAGTCACTTGCAGCGTCGGCGCGGGAATCTGCCGCGGCTCAACGCCCGGTAGCTTCTGCGTCTGGTTTGATCGGTGACGTGCTTGTCTCAGGAAAGCGCTTCAGGGATGCAGCAGTGTATTACCGGAAGGCGTTGCAAGTAACTCAGGCGCTTGTTAAGTCTGACGAACACAATGCACAGTATGGACGCGACTTACTCACGTTCATGGGTCGGCTCGCGGATGCGTCGGCGCGTGCAGGAGACACCGGGGTAGCACAGTATCTTACTCGCGAAGCTCTGGAGATTCTGAAACCGCGGGTCGAGAAACCGGACGCAGAGCAGTTTGACTTGCAGCAGTATGCGTGGATTCTTGCGACCACACCGTGCCTGGATCTGCGAAACGGTGTTGAGGCGGTACGGTACGCAAACCGGCTGGTGGAGTTGACCAATGGTCGGGATCCGCGCATGCTGGATGTGCTCGCGCTGGCTTATTCAGAGGCTGGTAAGCCGGAAGAAGCGTTGCGAGTGGAGGAGCATGCACTCAGCCTGTTGCCTTCCGACAACGCTTCGGAACTCAGAAAGGATCTGGAGAGAAACCGCGCCGATTTTCTCTCCCGCACGACCACCTCTTCCGGCTTGACGAGGCGGTGAAGCGACTTCGGCACCGGTCCCGTTTCAACGGGGAAAGCTCTTAGTTTGCGCGGCTGCGTCGGCGCGCAAACAGAAACAGGCCAGCAATCACGGGTGCCATCACCAGACCAGTAGCGGGCTCGGGTGTATCGGCACCTGGAATGACAGTGTTTCCATAACCAGAAATCTGGGATCTGCCACCGTTGGCGACCAGTTCGATGCTGGTGCGCGTATCCAGCACACTAACGCCGCCGAATCTGATCGTTCTCGCACCGATATCGGTCCGGGGGTCTCCGGCACCAAAATTCTGTACGCTCAGCGATCGAACGGTGCCGCCCTCACAACCATTAGAAAACAGATCTCCGACGCAGATAAGTGAGGTGATGATGGCGAAGCCTCCGTTGGTCGGGGTCTGCGCAAACAATTCAAGAGAGAAGTCATCCAGAATCGGTGGAGGCGGGTCGATCGTGTACTCAAGAAACACTTTGATCCGGTCCGTACCGCTCACATCAAACGAGTCGGAACTGATGAGTACGTCAATCCGCCCATTAGAGAAACTCGGTGTCAGCAGCACCTGCGACGAGGGTACGTTAACTAAGTTGTCGCCTGACTCATTGAACCAGTTAAAGTTCTTGAAAGTAAACGGATCGGCGAAGCAGCCGTCGCTATTCTGGTATTGCTGGGCCGTCCTGGTTGTACAGCTGCCGGGAGTAGCGAGCAAAGGCACAGTAGATGCAAAAGTAAGTAAGAGAACAGCAAACCGTACAGACATTTTTCCGAGTATACAGCAAGTGTGGCAAAAACCTGAGTACCAGGACCACGCGAACCTGCCTAAGGAAACGCCCGACCCAGGTCCATCGGAGGTGACGGTATTGTGGTGGTTCCGACCAAAGGATTAAGACATGCAGGCGTTTGTCATTCGCCCATTTGGCACAAAGAAGGACATCGACTTTGAGGAGGTACACGCAAGACTGATAGGTCCGGCATTACTGGAGATTGGCGCTGCGGGAGGCACCACTGCTTCTATCTTCGAGGCTGGAAACATCCGGCAGGATATGTTTCAGCTTCTGCTGCTTGCCGACCTGGTAATCGCGGATATTTCGATTCACAACGCAAACGTCTTTTACGAACTTGGGATTCGACATGCTTTGAGAACGCGCCAGACATTCCTTCTCCGAGCTCGCGTTACCAGGCCAAAAGAAGAGCAGGGTGTCGAAGATGATGTACCGTTCGACCTGAAGACAGACCGTTACCTGGAGTATGACCCGGCAGAGCCCGCCCTCACGCTGCCGCAGCTGATTCAGGGATTGCGAGAGACAAATGTTTCGCAACGAACGGACAGTCCGGTTTTCGGAAACCTCCCTCTGCTGGAGGAACCAGATCGCTCCAAACTGCTGCCGGTACCGCCGGACTTTGCTCTGGACGTAGAGTGTGCCGCGAGGACCAAAGATGTGGGACGGCTCGGCTTGCTGGGAATGGAAGTGGCGCGCTTACCGTGGGAGATTGGCGGGCTGCGCCTGATAGGCCGGGAGCAGTTTCAGCTTGCAGCTTGGAAGGCCGCCGGGAATACCTGGGAGCGTATCCGCAGCAGAGATCCCGAAGATCTTGAAGCCAATCTCAGGCTTGGCACTGCCGAACAGAGGCTGGGAAATCTCGTCGTCTCGGACGCAAGACTCCGATCAGTGCTGGCTTGTGAGGGCGCCGAACGGCATGAAAAAGCAGAAGCATTGGCCTTACTGGGGAGGAACGAAAAAGCCAGAGGACGCTCGGGCTGGAGTGAGCTTGCGCCTTCTGACCGACGCCAGCGCGCTCTCCGAGCCGGCTCCTTCCCAAGTGCCCGGGATTACTACCAGAGAGCTTACGAACTGGATCTGAACCACTACTTTTCCGGACTCAACGCGCTTAGTCTTTCCGTGTTGCTGCTGGAAACCATCGCTCTCGAACCCGGGACATGGACAGAAGGATTCGATACCGAAGACCAGGCGACGGCGGACCAGACCAAAATCACCACGGCCCGGGATCGTCTGGTTGCGGCAGTGGGCATGGCTCTTGACGTACAGCGTTCCAAAGTGCGGGAAGGTGCGAGAGATATCTGGCTGGAGTTGTCTTGCGCCGACTATGCTTTCCTGACTGCGCGACGCGACGGTGCTGTAGCCGGAGCCTATCAACGCGCTTTGCGCGATGCTTCTGAGCATCATGTGTTATCGGCGCGATCGCAGCTGGCACTGTTTCACGAACTGGGCTTACGGTCAGAGCGGGTTTCGGCCTGTTTGGACGTTTTTCCAGCCGTTACAGCCAGCGCCGCGGAAGATCTGCGGATGGCTGTTATCTTTTCTGGTCACAGGCTGGACACCCCCGATCGCAGCCTCAGATTCCCGGCGGCTGCGGAAGCCAAAGCCAGGACTGCGATTCGTGCGGAGGTGCAGACCATATTGCAAGCTCTGCCGGGTCCGGTGCTCGGTATCGCGGGAGGCGCCAACGGCGGTGACATCCTGTTCCATGAGGTGTGTCGCCACGAGCTCGACATTCCTACAGAAATTCTCCTCACATTGCCACCAGGGCCATTCGCGGCTGAGTCCGTATCGGATGCCGGACCGGGCTGGACAGCGCGTTTTGACAGATTGCTGGAAGAGGATCCAGGACGGGTCAAAGTCCTGGGCGTGAGCAAGGACCTGCCTTCCTGGATTAAGGTGCCGGTGAACTACGACGTGTGGCAGAGAACGAATTTATGGCTGTTGCAGGAAGCGGAAGCAAGCTGTGCAAGACACGTTTCTTTGCTCGCACTCTGGGACGGTCAGACGGGATCGCGTTCGGGCGGTACGCAGCATATGGTCGAACTCGCCGATCAACACAACATTCCTGTGCGCATCATCTCTACAGCATCGTTTTTGACCCAGACTGCCTTGTGAAGCGGTCTGCTGAAGACTATAGGGAACGGGAACGGGAAAGAGGGACGGGTCAGGCTGTCCCGGAGTGGAGTGGAGTGGGAGTAGATTGGGGGGTCAGGCTTTGTCCCCGGGGGGATTGGGGACAGCCTGACCTGTCCCCTGATCCTGATCCACCCTGATCCACGTCGCCGTAACCTTTTTAGGGATCCAGAGGCTCGAGCGTGTCGTGATACAGAGATGCGATCTGAGGCAGAAACTCGAGGTCGAAACGAGACGTCCGGCTGACGATCCGGTGAGGCTGATAGCCCAGTTCTTTTGCACATCGTTCCGCAAACACCGCACTCTCGATGTAAGCGCTTTGCAGCTCATCTGTGGTGACCAGCGCTGTCCTGTCAAATGGTATCCCGTACCGATAGATAATCCGGGCGGCATTCCTAAGATTTGTGGTCGTGTGACGAGCGTGAGGGTCGACCAGAATGGCATCTTCCGGCACGCGAAGCTCGGTCATGAGATAGCGCTTCATTTCGATAGCTTCTGCCCATGGCGTCTGGTTGGGGTGGACGTATCCACCTGAGACGAGAATCAGAGGTGCCTTTTGGCTACCCCAGCGCCTCGCCGCCAACTGACATCGTACCCGGGAGTACGTGGATAGCCTGACCTCTTTACTATCGGTTCCCGAACCGGGTACGACCAGGACTGTCCACTCGTACTGGGACCAGTCGATCGAGGGTATCCGCTCCAGAGCCGCCTTGTTCTCGCCCTTATGCAAGGGCTCGTGCCGACCCGCTTCATCCCGACGGTGGACCTGCATCAACTCGAGTGCGAACGCCAGCGGAAGGTCGAAAAAGAGCGTGTGGGCAGACGCGAACTGCTCCTGCAACATAGAGCTGCTGACCTGAAGAAGCCGGCCGAAGGCAGCAGACTTAACATCGTAAGTAGCCGCATCGATCTCCGCATATCGCGGCTTCAGGCCAAGCGCGTAGTAGTCGATGATCCGGTTGATGCCCCTTGCGCAGTCATCCCAGGCAGATGCCAAAAGGTCTGCGCCAGGCTGCTCGGCATAACGATGGTAGACCCCGCTTTTTCTAACTGCCTCCTCGGTAAATTGGCGTATATTCTCGTCCTCCTGATAGAAAAACTTGAGGCGCTCACCGACAGACTGAATCTCCTCACCGGACCACCGCATGAGCGAGGCATAACAAGTTGCGTCAGTACTGCACTTGTCAACGGCCCGCGCCAGCGCAAAAGTTCTGCCAATTCTCACCGAACTGAGAACCCGGTCTTCAGCGAGCAATCTTGCGACGGAGGTGTTGATCGCCAGTGCGGACAGTAGCCAGAAATTCTTGTCCCGAAGGGGCTGTACCAGATTCAGAGTACGCGGTTCCGGTTTCGTGTCCTGACAAACAACAGGCAGAACGGGGAAAGTGGTTGCAGTCAGAAGGTAAGTAAGAAGTCGTCCGGACACGGGATTGATAGTCGCACAATTAGCGGTGTTCCTCACATCGCTGATCAATTATTCATAAATCCGTACCGCATCAGTAACACAGGAC
>JACMLA010000467.1 GCA_014379815.1 Bryobacteraceae bacterium
ATGCCTTGAATGAAGGTCGCATTCGTGCAGCCGAGCCTGACGAAACTGCTCCAACCGGTTGGCGCGTGAACGCTTGGGTGAAAAAAGGAATTCTGCTCGGATTCCGGATCTCCGGCATCATCGATCAATCGATCAGCACGCATAAGCAGCCCTGGTTCGATAAGTCTGCCTATCCGGTGAAGCACCTGACCGTCGAGGATGGCGTTCGTATCGTCCCTGGTGGATCATCAATTCGCGATGGTGCTTATGTCGCACCGGGGGTCACCTGCATGCCTCCGATGTACATCAATGTTGGCGCGTTTGTCGGTTCGGGCACGATGATCGATTCGCATGCGCTGATTGGAAGTTGCGCGCAAATTGGGGAGAGTTGTCACATCTCAGCGGCATCGCAGATTGGCGGCGTTCTCGAACCTGTTGGAGCTCTACCCGTCATCATCGAAGACGACGTCCTTGTGGGTGGCAACTGCGGTGTTTACGAAGGCACTGTGGTCAAGCAGGGCGCAGTGCTGGGAACAGGTACGATTCTGAATCGCTCCACACCGCTGTACGATCTGGTGGAAGGCAAGATCTGGACCTCCACCGACGATCAGCCTCTTGTGGTGCCGGCTGGTGCGGTGGTTGTCGCAGGGTCACGAGCGATTACCAAAGACCAGGGTAAAGACTGGGGCATCTCGCTGTACACGCCGGTTATTGTGAAGTACCGCGACTCAAAAACTGACGCGAAGATTCAGCTCGAAGATCTACTCCGGTAGCCGCCATCTGCAGCGCCGCCAGCGTGTCCTCGGCGCACTGCCGTCATGTACCTGCTGCTGCACGTTAGAGGTTCCGCTCAACTGAAGCGTACTGACCGAAAGCGCAGGTGTGCCCCGCCGCGCAAACCGATGCGGACTGCCGGACCTCGAGTACCACCGGAGCACCGCCGGAAGGCTGGTCACCCTCAAGGAATATATTGGCCGACCTCGCCGGACCGGTGTTCGCAACTTTGGTTCTGTAGGTAAAAGTTCCCACCAGATTGTCCGAACTGTCCGCAGTCACACCCAGCCAGTCCGGCGACTGCGGGGCCGTCGAGGAACGAACCGTCCAGTTCCTCAGGCCGTATACCGTCGCCGTCATTTCCACGCTGGCCTCCGGCGGCATGAAGTCCCGGCTGGCAATCAATGCAGGGCGGACCGTACTGCGTCACCCCAAAGCTGGCGCCGATCGCCGGAGTCCCTCCGCTCATTGAATGCGCCCGGATTCCCGAACCCGGAACCACGATTAGGTTGGCTCCACTCTCTTTTCGGAGTTCTGGCACCGTTGGTGTACGTCTTGCCTCCCGATTGCACCGAAACCGTTTGGCCCAGCCCGTTGGGATGTAAGTCACCACGTCGTGCGCGGACGGGTACTCCAGCGACGTCAATTGACCAGCAAGTTGGCGATCACATCCGAAAACCCTTGAGCCATTGCGCGTCTCCGATACCCGGAGTATTCACATCCTCTAGCCATACCCGACCTTCTTGTCCGGTAACCAAGTTGATTACCCCGCGCAATTTGCCCCAAATCACCACACCGACCTTCGAATGATCCTCAGACCAGATAACTCGTACATCCTGCTCGCGCACTTGAAGATTCGTGTTGCGGTCGTAGATGTGAAGATGGTTGAAAACCTCCCGGTCGCCTGGTTCATAGAGGTACAGATAACCCGCCTCGCCGTCATCCTCGAAGACCCCGAACACGCCGGAAGGTCCAGCCTCCTCAGTGACAAAAGCGTTCATGCTTTCATGTTGCGGTTCCATTTGGTCTCCTTTGTTTACGGCTCGTCCGGTTTCTTCACCTTATCTTTCCAGTACTGCTCTCTTCGCTGCTTGAATCGTGACCGATCGATCTGGCCCGGTCGTTGGCCAGTATTTGGATGGTTCTTCTTGAAGTTCTCTGCGCCCCGGTGCTCAGTTTGGCTCAACTTCTTCAGCTTTCCTGTAGGCGACTGCCCTTCGGCGTGGTTAATCCATATAGCCTGTTGAGGTCGCCACTTCCTGCGGATGATCCCTTCGACAGTCAACGGATCTGTACGCATGGCCCAAATCTTCAGGGTTCGGCCATCTCGAAAGTTCAGCTGCGCGCACTCGTTCCGAAAGACTTCGAGATCGACGATGTCCTGGCAGCGAAAGGTCCGCCATCTTCCAAACTTAGGCAGGTGTCGTATCTCGTCCTCCCTGAAGACGGTCCGGGCTCGGAAAACCTCGATCGGCAACGCTGGAATCAACACGAACAGGAACACTACGCCCAGCCTCGTCGCCACGCCGCTCTGCTCCCATACCTGGATGACGGCCGGTACTCCACCGGCACCCTGCGCTCCCGATCCTTGCCGTGATCGTGACGGTTAGTTCACTGAAAAGCAGCAAAAATGCCGATAAAGTGCCGAGTAGTACGTCGGGCTGTAACCAAATCCTGTATAACCGAACTCAGCGATCCGATTCGAAGTGGAACCAGCCATCGCCGAGTTCTCCAAAACAGACATCCCGATGGAATCCACCAGCTTTTGCGAGCTTTCGAAAATAGGCCATATTATCTGATCGGTCTGGACTTACGTACCTAAAGCCCCAGGGAGCCCACGCACTCCCGCTAAGGAGGATGTTTACCCACTTTGTCTTCCCCATCGTCTCTATGGTCGCGCCGTATACACCTAGCTTTTTGTACCGCGCCAACTCGGCGCGAAGGTCACTACTTGAAACTCCACAGGTTGAAGCGACCTCGGCGAAAGTCCGCCCTCTGACTTCTCCGGTCAGCATTTGGATGGCAAAGGACCCAGCCGTCCCTGGCTTAACGTAAGCATCGTTGCAACGGAACGCAACGACAACCGGAAACCAGAAGCGATAAGATCACCCAGCCAACGCGCCAACATGTCACGGCCGACAGGCCCCAACAAGCATGCAGCCCTTGGGTCCTTTCGGCCCAATTGATAGATCTACTCCGGTAGCTGCCGTCCGCAGCGCCGCCAGCGTGTCTTCCGCGCACTGACGCCATGTGAATTGCGCGGCTCTCGCTCGTGCTGCCGGAACCAGGCTCTGGTCCGTTACGATGCGAAGTAGCGCCGCCAGCATCTCCTCTTCGGAGTCAGGTGCGAATCGCACTGCTGTCCCTGCAGTGATGCTGCGGAGTGGCTCTATATCCGAGCAAGCAAGCGGCACGCCCGCCGCCATCGCTTCAATCACCGGTAGACCGAATCCTTCAAAAGTCGACGGATAGACAGCAGCCGTGGCGTGCTGAAACAGGTTGTACAACTCGGCGCGCGGAATCCAGCCAGTTACACGTACGTGGGACTGCAGACCCAGCGAGGCGATAAGCGCTTCAATCGCCGCAGAACGAAAGCCCTTTAAACCCGCCAGTATTAGCTGGAAATCCGGGTACGTCTCGCGGAAGCGCGCGAAGACCGAGACGAGCCTCTCGATGTTTTTATGCGGATGCAAAGTGGATGCGCACAAGAGGTACGGCTCCACCGCCCCACGCCGTTCCGCTATGGAGAAGAACTCTTCTTCTACCCCAAGCGAAACCACGCGAATGCGGTTGGCAGGCACCTTGTAGAAATGCACCAGGTCACTTCGTGTAGCTTCTGAATCGGCAAGAAGGGTATGCGAGCGCTGCACGGCGAGCCAGAGAAACAGGTCCCAAGCAGGCCGGTCGAACCAGCGAAAGTACTCCGGATGCCGCTTATGCTGCAGATCGTGAAACACCGTCACATTCGGACAGGAGTTCAAAAACGGCGCAGTGAAGCCAGGATTCAGCATACAGTCCAGCTGCAAAGAGGAAGCGCGCAGGGGCAGCTGGATCTGCTCCCAAAGTAAGCGCGCGGGGCGATTGCTACCCCGCACCTGCTGGCAAACCTGCTGAAAGTTACGCGCCGACGGTACCAGAGACTCATCGGTTTCCCGATTGGTAAACACGAAGTAGAGATTGTGCGGGTCGAGGTTGGCAAGAGCCTTCAGCAGATTTCGAAGATAGATCTCCGTACCTCCCACGCCCCCCGGAATCAGGTAGAGCGCGTTGATCCCAATCCGGAGAGGCTTCATGGTTGCGGAGAGCGTGATGCGGCGGCTTTGACGTGGTACTCGAGGATGGCGACCCTCTGCGCAAGCGCTACGTTCGAATCCTTCAGTGACGATACCCGGATCGAAAACCGGTAGGCCACCACAAGGAACACGAAGAACACAACCATCAGGATTGCGACGGCCGGGGAGTCCACTCCAAGCAGTCCGGCGAGCCAGTACACGAGGCGCTGGTTGAGAGAAACCAGCAGCAGCAAAATCGCAGCAGTCAGCCAGCTAACGGAATACTCCACACGAATGTGTTCCCTCCGAACGGAGATCAGAACCAGAGTAATAATGGTCAGGCTGAAAACCATCAGCACCGTGAGGACTCGTTCCATTGGTGTCAGGATCCTTTTCTCCAGTCAACAGCGGCTGTGCGAAACGTTCCGGAACCGGTATCGGTTTCCTGCTGCCTGGCTTTGGGTATGGCTGCGGCTAAGGGTACCGGTGCGGGGGAAGTGGTCTTGGGTGCAAGCTCAGGACTCTCCACGATTCTCCTCCGGCCTTCGTAGCGGAGCACGTTCACAAATACGCCAAGCAGCACGTGGACAATGTAAGAGATCGAGCGCAGCGCGGTAATGGAACTGACTCCAGCCTGACGGGGGCGGATATCGCAGGGTACTTCTTCGAACTGGAACCGCTTCCGCTGCAGCACAACCAGCGCTTCAATCTCGGGGTACTCAAGGGGGAAACTCCGGCTGAAAACCTGAAGTGCCTGCCGGTTTACGCCCACAAACCCGGATGTCGGATCGTAAACAGTACGCCCCAGAATCAGTCTCAAAAAGCTTCTGAAAAGTACAATGCCGAATCCGCGCAGAGGGCTCGTATAGTGTCCCCGCTTCTGTTTGTATCGCGAACCGATCACCATCTGTACACCGGATTGCTTCAGAACTTCGAAGACTCTGGGGATGTCTTTCGCGCTATGCTGGCCGTCCCCATCTACGCGAATCACGAACTCGAACCCAAGCTCGTAAGCAAGCTTGTAGCCCGCCTGGACCGCGCCGCCGAGACCTAAGTGGTGAGGCAGTGGAAGAACTGAGGCCCCGTGGTGCTCGGCAACGTGGATCGTCGAGTCCGCGGAAGAATCGTCCACCACAAGCACGGGCACGTTCGGCAGGACCTGCTGAATCTCCCGCACTACCTGGCCGATTGCGCCTTCTTCGTTAAAGCAGGGAATCAGGATCAGCAAAGAATCCTGACCCGGCGTAAGGATATTCAAAGTGCGGCTACCTCCCGCACGGATATGGAGTATTTCGCCATCAACCGTTCAAACTGTACATCACTCAAATAGGTTCTGCTGCGGATCTCGCGACGCTCCTGAAGCAGTGTCGCTGCATGCTTCATAGCTTGCCAGTGCGCTTTCAAAACCAGCATGGGAAGTGCTGCTCCATTGCCACCAGCCTTTGCAAACTCGGCAGCCTTTCCTCGTCCCCGAAACATGTAGAGCACATGCCATACGTATCGCAACGTAGAGGCGAAGGGCGCTTTCCAAAGCATACGCAGAGGAAAGTTGCGGATGATCAGGTACAGCCGGTTCCGCTCTACCAGGAGCGCCTTGAGTGCGGAGGCGCGGCCTGCTGTTCGCGAGTAACTGTGTCGCACAATCGCGGTCGGGACATAGCGGCATCGCCAGCCTCTTCGGGCAGCCCGCAACCCCAAATCAGTGTCTTCGCAGTACAGAAAAAAAGCGTCTGCAAATCCGCCGATATCTTCCAGCATCTCCCGGCGGTATAGCGCAGCCGATCCTGTTGGCATCAGAATTTCTTCTTCGCGAGGAAAGGCTGATGGCAACTGGCCGTGCCCTCTCTGTTTGCTGCTGCCGTCGCTGCTGATCAGCATACCTGCCGAGTCCAGCTCACTTTCTGACAGTCGCACCTGACACGCGACCAGGCCAATCTCAGGGTCCTGTTTCGCGGCGGCGATCATTTTCTCCAGCCATGCAGGCTCGGCTTCTGCATCATCATTCAGAGTCGCGATCCATGGTGATTCCGAGCTTTGCCATCCTTGATTGACCGCAGTTCCGAAACCGGCATTGCTGGAGTTTTCGATGATCCGGACGCGGGCTGAGGGAATTCCAAGCTGCCGGACCGCACCCCGCCCGCTGTTGTCGACCACTACAATGTCAAAGTCCTGAAACGTCTGGGCCTCCAGCGACCGGAGGCAATCCCTGAGCGCGCTGTCAGCCGCAAGGGTAGGGATTACAACGGAAGCAACTGTACAGTGCAACTAAAATTCTAACTGGTTCGAAACTCATCAGCCAGTGTAAAAGATTGCCAAATATGTGCTCTGCGTTTCATATCGTCGTAAGACTGTGATGCTAGACTCACAGTTTTTATGAACAGGACAGTTCTGCTTGCGATTGCATTGCACGGCGCGGAAGCCCTTGTCGCAGCCCAGCTGTCCGGTGTCGTTCGCGACCAGTCAGGAGCTCCGGTCGCGGGTGCCACGGTCCGCATCGTATTGCCAGGAGGCGGCTCGCGAATTGGCGCGGTGCTTGCGCAGACCCGAACGGGGCCCAATGGCGACTTTAGCTGGTCGCTGCCCCGTGAAGCGTCAGGGATAATTCGTGTTTCCGCCCCGGGCTTTGCCAGTTTTGAGCTGCCTTTGCCCGATCTGCAGACCCAACCGATTTGGATCGATCTCGCACCGGAGTCTGTGTATAGCAGCGTGACTGTGTCAGCGACACCAACGGCAAGGGGCGCTCAGGAAGACGTCCTCGAATCCCCTCATGTAGCCGTTGTCCGTTCCGACGCCCAGCTACATGAGCAAGCTTTGCCGACGCTGGGTCACTTGTTGGCGCAGGAACCTGGAATCCAGTTGCAGCAGAGCACGTACGCGCAAGTCTCCCCGACTCTGCGAGGCCTAACCGGGTATCAGGTGCTGAACCTGGTGGATGGCATCCGGTTTAACAACTCTACCTACCGGTCCGGACCGAA
>JACMLA010000468.1 GCA_014379815.1 Bryobacteraceae bacterium
CGGTTTTGGCTGGTAGGGTTCAATGAAGTATGTGCCCATGGCCCTGGCGATCGGAATCCTGTTTGGGGGGTGCCTGATGCAATCTGCTGCTGCCGATACTGAGCGGGGTTTAGAACTTCTCAAGCTGGAGCATCTGCCGGAGTACGTGATCGGTTTTCCGGCGTACGTCGCGATCACGGTAAAAGCCAAACCCGAAGTTCATTTCAAAGCCCTGCGATTCGCAGATCTGACCGGTCTTAAGTCTTCCATCGGCGTAGAGTTGAAACCGGAACCTGGTGAATTGATTCGATCCTTCCCAACCGCTATCGTCGACGAAGATCTCGGGCTCGACCCGGAGACCCTCGACGGCGGTGAGATCCGGCGCATGTTAACAGACGTGTCCCCCTTGTTCGGAGCGAATCCACAACCTGGCGTTTACGACACTCGCTTCTTCTTCGTCTCAAGTTCAGGAGCCAATCCATCGAGGCATGTGACGATTCGGCTTCGTAAGGCGACCGCCGCCGAGGAATCGGCAATAGAATCCCTCGCCCCTGACAAGCTTAAATTTCCAACGTGGTCGCAGTGGTCAATCACCTGCTCTGACGCTTCCATTGAAACGCAAGATCTGCCTTCTGAGGATCCACTGTTCTTTGCTCTTTTGCTGAAGCAGCTCTTTTGCGGGAAGGGACCACTTAGAGCGGTCAGTCCCGAGACACTGGACGTCGCAACCGGATTGTACGAACCCGAACGGGAAGCGCTCAGGGCCGAACTCCTCCACCTGCGGGGCGACGATGCCGGCTACAAACGAATTCGCGTTCGGACGCTCGAACGTTTTCCTGGACTGGCGTGGTGGTTCCGCATAATCGATGAGGGCGGAGGGTACATAGAGACCTTCAGTCTGAGGCCGCGTTGAGGACACTGTGATGCTAATGATTCGGGCTGAGCAGATGAAGGCATTGGAGAAGCAGCTTGCGAATGAGTTCCTCGTTAACCTCAAATCCGATTTGCGGTTGGCCCTCGGGCGCGCCGGACGTGTTATCTCCGAAGAAGAACTTGACCGGCAGCTCGCCATCGGACTCCCACGTGGCCGCCGCTACTTTACCCGCGGACAGGACCTGGCGCGTTACGCAATGATCATCATGCTGCAACTCGGTGGCTGGAACGAAAACGATGATCCGCAAACACTGGGGAGAATGCTTTCTTCGGGCTCGCTGCCGGCTGAGCGCCGACTCAGGAACCTCCAGATCTGGAGCCGATCGCGGGAAGCATTCAGGGAACGGAGGCAGCGTGAGCGAAGCTAGCGCCGTTCAACCCTGCTCACCGGCTGAGATACCGTCGCACTGGGTAGAAATCGAACTGCACGACGACTCTGGCTTTCTGGTGCCATATGAAGAATACCTTCTCACGCTTCCGAACGGCGAGATCGTCGCGGGTTACCTCGACGAAAATGGCTTCGCTCGGATCGAGACGGATACACCCGGCAACTGCGAGATAACTTTTCCGAATCTGGATGCCCGGTCTTGGAAGTACGAGCGGTCTGACGGGCCCAGACCCCTGTAGCTTGTCGTATGTTGCTGCTGCATTCCATCCATGGCACGCAACTCGATGGACCTTGAAACCGCAACTACGCAGGACCGCTCCCCGCGGCACCTCCTGCAAGAGCTGGATTCGCTGTTCTCCTTCCCATATCCCCTGCAAAGCTCAAAGCGGCCTTGTGGGGCGGGCGTCCACGCCTGCGGCGGGTCTCCAGACCCGCCATTCGCCGAGATTTCCTTTACCCCAGCCGCCGACTTCCGCATCGCTAGGTATCGGACACCCACCGTTCGTGACATTCCGACTACATGACAGCTTGGCGTGCCGGTTTATCGTGGCGCACTTCGGACGGCCATCCTCCTGGGTTTAGTGCGCGTTCGTTTATACTTCGGCGTCAGCGCACACGTGTCCATAGGCGGCCGGCAATACGGACAGTACCCGGACCAAAGCGTTTCTGGGGAGTTACACTCCTGGCCTCGCTATGCCGTCCGTACTGCTTCTCGCTGCGTGGCGGCCAACAAACGCGAACAGGAAAAGAATCGCTGCTGTGAGCCAGGCCCCGAGGCTTAGCGGAGTTGGCAGATACATGCCAATTGCGACGCCACTCGTGACCAGTATTGCGCACAGTCCGGCAAACTGCCACATGCCGTACAGGAATACAAACGGCAGGTAATGAGCTCCCAAAGTGATCATGAACGCTGGATAGAACCACGCAGGTCGAATTGCTGCAATGCC
>JACMLA010000469.1 GCA_014379815.1 Bryobacteraceae bacterium
GACCCCACGATCCTGACCGTGCACCAGGGGGACATTGTTTACTGGGAATCAAAGGATAACCACGACTATACACTCACCGGGTTCAAGGATCTGTTGTCTAATTCCTCCGGAAAGCCAGTCAAAGAAGTTCAGGTTCCCGCGCATGAAGGTAGCGGTGATTACACGATCGTCGGGCAAAGGGGCAAGTACACATATGAAGTGACCTCGAAAGGTTGCAAGAGGACTTCAGACACCCCACCAGAGATTCTGGTAGGTAACGGAACAGACTAGATCTGACGCACAAGTTGCCGGACCTGGCTCACTCTTCGCGAAGGGCTGCGTTCGGGTCCATACCCGCGGCTCTCCTCGCTGGAAGATAACCTGCAGCAGCAGCTACCGTAAGGAGCAGTACGATCGTCAAGCCAATGGCTGTTGGGTCATGTTCGCCGACTCCAAACAGGAGAGACCGCATAGCTCCGGTGACCCCAAGCGAAATTATGAGACCAGTAAAAACGCCCCCCGCGGCAAGCTTGAATGCTTGCCGGATGATCATCTGAAGTACCTGCTCGGGTCGAGCCCCAAGTGCTATGCGTATGCCGATCTCTTTCCTCCGCTGAGCGACAAGCTGGCGCAACAGGCCATAAACAGCCAGTGCGGAGAGTCCTAAAGCCAGCAGGGCAAAGGCGCTCAGAAGCGCGCTTTGAAACCGTCGCCAGGCATGAAAGCGGGAGACACCTTCCCCCACACTTACAACCGGACCAAGGATCGCTGCGCGCTCAAGTTCATGAAGCCTGGTCCTGATGCCCGGCTTCAATCCTTCCGGGTCCAGACTTGTACGGACGAGAATCTCCATACGATTATTGGGAAATTGCGAAAGCGACCCAAACATTTGGGAGATAACTGGGGTCTCCAGTCCCTGCCTGTGCATGTCGCCGACCACGCCCACCACCGTGATCCACGGGATGCTGCCAGGTCCCGTCACAGACCCAAATGTGAAACGTTTGCCAACTGGGTCATCTCCGGGGAAGAAAGTACGTGCCATGGTCTCGTTGATAAGCGTCACTTTCGGAGTGGTTGGGCCGTCCAGGTCAGAAAGCATCCTTCCTCTTAATAGCGGCGCCCCGAGTGTCTGAAAACAATCGCCAAGCACGGCGTCACCGATTAATTGCGGCGTTGGATCTTCCGGTCGCGGAGGAGCTTTTCCCTCCACAGTAATCACTGTGTCTGGATTCAGCTCAAAGAAGAGTTGTTGAATCGCTCCTGCAGACTCTACTCCAGGCAGAGCGTGCATTTGCTTGATTGCCTCCCGAAAATATAGGGCCCCACGAGCCTGGTCGTAGGAAGCAGGAAGTGAGACCCGTACGGCAAGTACTCCCTCGGATTCGAAACCTGGGTGCGTCTGCTGCACGTTGATAAAACTCCTGAGAAGGAGAACCGTTCCGATCACAAGTGCAGTAGCTACGGCTAGCTGGCCTACGACCAGAAAGGCCCGGGCATTCGCCTTATCGGGTAAGGATCCTGGCCCTCGCTTTAAGGCAGCGTTCGGGCGAATCGCAGAAAGGCCAAACGCTGGGAAAGCTCCGCACACCAGCACGGTGAACAGCGCCAGACAGAAGCTGAACGCAAGTACTGGAATGTCGAGGTGGACTCGTTCGACGTGGGGAAGATCGAGAGGCAATGTGGCCTCAATAGCCCGAAGTGCTACGCTCCCCACAAAAACACCTAGCAATCCCGCGAGCGTCGCGAGAACAAGGTTCTCTACAAGAAGTTGTTGCACCAAACGCGCACGGCTCCCCCCGATCGACGCACGGATAGCGAACTCCCGTTCCCTCGCTACCCCGCGGGCCAGCAGCAACCCAGCCACATTTGTGCAGGCAATGATCAAAATGCCAACTACGGATGCGAACAGCAGCGACAGGGCTAGCGGGATAGACTTTCCAGTCATTTGCTCGCGAAGCGGGACAACGCTTGCGCCCAAACCAGGTGGAACGTCCGCTCTCGATGCGCGAAAGCGCTCTGAGAGCAAACTGAGAGATGCTTGCGCCTCGACTGGAGTTACTCCTGTCCGTAAGCGGCCCACGATCTTGTACAAATCCGATCCAACAGAGGTCTTGACCCTCGGCCAGTAGGTACTTACCGTGTGCGGTTCCCACATCTGTACATCCTTCGACGGGAATCGGAACTCCCGGGGCATAACTCCAATTATCTGAGATCGGCCGCCCTCCATCAGAATTTCCTGGCCGATTACGTTAGGTAACCCGCCAAATCGGGTTTGCCAGAATCCATAGCTAATCACCAATACGCGGGCCCGGTTGTCTTCCTCGACCTGTGAGAAACTTCGCCCAAGGATCGGTGCGACACCAAGCAGAGGGAACAGATTCGCGGAAACCTTGCCGATGCGCACCTCTTCTGCCTCTTCCCTGCTCAGCAGAGTCCCGGTCTCCGAGCGGCTAATTAGGGCCATGCCCTGAAACGCCGGATTTGAAGCCCTCCAATTTTCGTAGGCAAGGTAAGAGGACCCATCCCGGTCTATGCTTTGGTTAGGTATGGTCGTCCAGATCATTACCAGCTCCCCGGGAGCCCGGAACGGCAAGGGACGAATGACAACCTCGTTCAAATACGCTGATATTGCGGTTACCGCTCCAATGCCTAGCGCCAGTGTGACGATAGCAATCGCGGACGTGGCAGGGGTCCTCGCCAGCATGCGCACAGCCAGCCCAAAGTCTCGCGTCAAGCTTTCCACTACGACAATGCCTCGCGTGTCGCGGTATTCTTCCTTAATTTTTTCTAGCGCGCCAAAGCTGCGCCTGGCTTCGAGGTAGGCTCTTTCAGAATCCATGCCGCGC
>JACMLA010000470.1 GCA_014379815.1 Bryobacteraceae bacterium
CTCCTGATCGGTAGCACCGGCATTCCTCGCACGAAGTACGTGATCCGGCAGTACATGCCTTCCACCACGCTGTACCTGAGCAGCAATAGCGATCAAGGCTTTTAGCTTCTCGGGTATAGGCGCATTTTCAAAGTCGAGCTTTACCTTCTCTGCCAGCGCTGCATCGCCATTTAAATGATGGGTCGCAATTGCCTGATGCGAAGACTGACAGTAAAAACAATCATTCCGATACGACACATGAGTTGCGATCAGCTCGCGATCGGCTCTCGACAGGCTGCGAGGCTCATGCAAGAGCACTTGTGCGAGTTCGGAAAGAATTCTGCCTGTCTCGGGATAGGCAGCGAAGAGTGCGCGAATGCCGGGCAACTCCGGCAGGTCGATGTGTGGCATTGTTCTTGTCCTTGAGGGTAAAGACTCCCTCCCTTAAAACAACAGCTTCAAAGCGAATTGCATGAGGCGAGATCGGCCGGCCTGCACGATTCTGCCGAAATTCGGTGAAGCAATATCGGCAACGGGCAAACCGAAGTTGGCATGGTTCGCAATGTTAAAACTCTCCGCTCTGAACTGGAGTCGAGTCCGTTCAGATAGAGTGAAATCCTTCAACAAGGAAACGTCGAGGTTTGTGAACGCGGGACCGCGTTCGGTATTACGCCCCAGATTTCCGAAGTTACCCGCCTCCGTGACCGGATTGAGTCGCCGGAACGAGGATCGTGGCATCCATTGATTCAAAGTGCGAGGACTACGTTCCGCGTTCGCTACCGCATCAGGGCGGCTGGCGAAGTAGCCGGTGATGGGTGGGGCGGAGGGCTGAAGAGAAACATTCGCGCTGTCGAATACTGTGAACGGAGTTCCTGAGTTCGAAGTAACGATAGTATTCAACTGCCATCCACGCAGGGCGGCTGCCGTCAATCCCTTGCTGTGCCGGGCCAAGGGCAGTTGCCAGGCTCCGCTGGCTACGAAGCGGTGTGGGGAATCGAACAGGGATGGACCGCGCTCAGCTGCAAGGTTAAACGGATTCTGCGCCAGATCGTTCTCACCCGCAAGCGTTTGTGCTGACGCGCCAGCCAGCGTGGCAGAAGACAAATAATCGAGTGACTTGGAGAACCAATAGCTGACGTTGAAGTTAAACCCTGCGGCATACCGGTGTGAGAAACTAACCTGCCCGGCGTTATATGACGAATTGGTCACATATTTCAGCATAGCGACGGTTGCCAGCCGGCATGGGTCGGACGTCGCAGGACAACCTGCGTAGATGCGCCGTCTATCTGCGTTGCCCGCGGTGGCACCAGGTCCATACACGGCCGGGTTGGCATCCACGTTTCTAGGAAGGTGAGTACCCTTCGTTCCGACATACTTCACTTCCAGAAGATAGTCAGTGAAGAGGGAACGTTGCACCGAAAAATTCCAATCCTGGGCATATGCAGGCTTCGCCCTATGATCTATCACAACGGCAACGGTCGGTGACAGGAAGGTCTCTCGCCCAGGCTTCGGAATATTAGCATACGGATTGGCGAATGGCACGTTGGTTCCGGTGATCTGAAAGAACTGGCCCCATGGAACAGAACTGATTGGCGCCTGAGTCGCAAGGTTAGCCCCATTGGAAAAAGGATCATAGAAAATCCCGTAGGCGGCGCGAATGGACAATTTGCCCTGTCCTGAAGGATCGAAGGCAAATCCCACGCGAGGCATCAACGCCTTGTATTCGGTCTGGGCAATGCCATTCGGAATGCCGGGATCGCCTGGCACAAGGATACCCGGGGGTGCGTTCGGATACACCTGGGATTGCCGTCCAGGAACGAATGCAGTCAGCCGGTTGCGCACTTCCGTGTTCGGGTTGATGATTTCCCAGCGCAGACCGATATTCAAGGTAAGCCGATCGCTGATTCGCCATTCGTCCTGCGCGAAGGCTGCTGTGCCCCAGTTGCGTAGGCCGCGGTGGAAATCGCCGATGCCCTGGTAAAAGGTCACTGGTTTCCCTAGCAAGAAATTGGCAGCCGCATCGCTCGTCGGAAAGGTGCTGCCGTAAACATAAAATGCGTTCGGCGCGATCACGTACGTCGCGTTCATTTGCAACCGCCGATAGTTGGCGCCGAACTTTAACGAATGGCGGCGGTAAAACCAGGCAACCGTATCCTCGACCTCGTACATGTTCTGCACGGAGTGACGAGGACCTGTGATCGCGCCCCCCACGGGCGAATAACCGCTCAAATTGAAGAACGGTGTTCCTGCGCCTTCCTGAGCAGACGAATCATAACCAAGTCCCAGTTCCCGAGGCGCCGGTTGACCAATGCGCTGATCGAAATTGAAATCGAATCGGAGGAATGCCAGCCGCGCCACGTTGCTCAGCGTTGGAGAAACTGAGTACGAGTTCGAGACCACTGCCGACTGGCCCAGAACGTCATCTCTTACCGGGAAGCCAGGCAGCGCAGATCCACGAATCGAAAAAGGGTTGAGATTTACACCACCAGAGTACGTATACCGTAGGAAGGTCTGGCTCGTATCCGAATGGTTCATGTCGAGTCTTCCGCCACCCTGATCGGAATCGAACCTGCCAACTTCGGTCGCCGTGTAAACGGAAGGAGATGTGTTTCCGAGCGGGTAAAAGCGGTTCAGAATCGCAACGGCGACAGGATCAAACTGACTTGGCGATATCTGTCCGCCAGGTACAAGAGCGCCTGCCTGAGTAAAGTCGCGAAGCGGCGCTGGCAACCCAGAAAAATCACCCGCTCGCTGAGCCGCCGTGGGGACGGAAGCGGACTGTGTGATGCCCTGCCGATTTCTATAGCCTTCGTAGTAAGCAAAGAAGAACAACCTATTGCGTTGAACCGGTCCTCCGAGCGTACCGCCGAACTGATTCTGCTTCAGCGGTTCCACCCTTGCAGAGAAGAAGTTCCGAGCATCCAGTGCGTCGTTGCGGAGGAAGTGATACACCCCTCCATGAAAGCCATTGCTGCCAGACTTAGTCACCACGCTTGTCGTGGAGCCGGCAAACCCTCCATATTCAGGGGGAGCCGAGTGGGTCAGGATGCGGAACTCCGCAATCGCATCCGCTGGAACTTTCAGCGCAAACCCGGAATCCACACGGTTGACGTTTTGTGCGCCATCCAGAAGGTAGTTGTTTGACTCGGGACGCTGGCCATTGACCGCATATGCCTGGCCTTGACGCAACGACCCTCCTTGCGTGCCGACTCCAGGGGACAGCGGAGCAACGCCGCTCTGCAGCAGTCCAAGCTGAGCGAAGTTGCGCCCATTTAGTGGAAGGTCGACCACCTCACGGCCCGTTACCGTTTTGCCCAGCGTGTTCGTTGACGTATCTACGACCGGAGCATCCCCAACAACAGAGATTGCCTGCCGTACCGTGGCGAGCTCCAGTTTCACGTTCAGCCGGGCAGTCTGCCCGATAACGATCTCGATCGGTTCCTGCTGGAAACTTGCGAACTGAGAGGCGTTGATGTTCAGGGCATACGTTCCTGTTGGAAGCAGAGAGAACCGAAAGTGGCCGCTGGGTTCCGTGGGCTGCTGCCGCGCCTGCCCGTTCTGAAGATTTCTAACCGATGTCGTCGCGCCCGGAATAGGCTCTCCCTTGTTGTCAGTAACACGGCCTTCAATGCTGCCTGTCGGATTCTGACCACAAACCGGCAACGCGCAAAGAACAGCGATGAGGGACGCACCTCGAAGGGAGCGAAGTCTGGACCACAGCGGATCGTGACTCATTTGAGATTGAGATTGAGTCTACCCGCTGCCTCGCCGCTGAGCAATAGCATGTAAGTAGTAGATACAATTTGAGCTAACTAACTAATATTTTCTACTTATTGACGGTAAGTCCGTCGGATCATATAGTAGCTTCTTATTAACCACCAGATTCTCATTCAACCTTCGCTGATCACTCACCAGGACACAGCCTCGTCAGTACGATCGAAGCTTACACTTCGGATACTGCCCGTTGTCACCGCCCTGTTCGTGCTCTGCTTTCTTGATCGCGTGAATCTCAGCTTCGCTGCGCTCGATATGACGAGGGACTTGCGGCTCAGTCCTTCGATGTACGGCTTTGGAGCGGGCGTTTTCTTCTGGGGCTATCTGCTGTGTGAGATCCCGGCAGCGCGGCTTGTGGAGAGGAGGAGCGCAAGCTTCTGGCTGGGGTGGATGTTGATCGCATGGGGCTGTGCCGCCACTCTGATGGGAACGATCAGTACCGTCGCTGAGTTTTATGTATACCGCGTAGTTCTCGGCATCGCCGAAGCTGGCTTTTTTCCGGGTATTCTCATTTACCTCAGCCGATGGTTTCCGCAAGCGGATCGGGGAAGAGCGGTAGGCGCTCTGGCCGTCGGCCTTCCTGCTGCGAATCTACTCGGCGCCCCTTTGTCAAGCTGGCTGCTTGCACAGACGTGGCTGCATCTGCCGGGCTGGCGATGGGTATTTATCACCGAAGGAATACCGTCTGTGATAGCGGGTGTCCTGGTCATTTTGTTTCTGAAAAACCGGCCTTGCGAGGCACAATGGCTCACCAAGAACGAGCATCAGTGGCTGGAGCGTACGCTCGCTCAAGAGCAGGCTGCTCGTCCCGCCGCTGCTGCAGGCGGAACCCGAACATACCTGCAGGGCTCGTTTCTGCTGTTGGTCCTGATCTGGTTTTTGGACAATGTGGGAGTGTACGGATTCAATCTGTGGCTACCGATGATTCTGCGCGGGCTGACCGGGTATTCGTCCTCCGCGGTCGTATTCCTGTCTGCTGCGCCGTTTGTGGGGGCTTTGATCGCCGCCGGTGTGGTCAGCCTGTCTTCCGATCGCCGGAAGGAGCGCATGTGGCACACAGCCCTTCCGATGATCATCTTCGGTAGTGGGATGGCTTTGAGTGTCGTGTTGCACCAGAACCTCTGGTGGTCCCTCGGAGCGTTGTCGATCGCAGCCCTTGGGCTGACATCCGGCACGCCTGGCTTCTGGGCGATAACCATGTCATCATACGCTGGATCAACTCACGTAGCGATCATTACGTCCGCAGGAGCACTCGGAGGTATGGCGGGACCCATGCTAGTCGGCTACCTGCGCGAATCCAGGGGTGACTTCTTCGGGAGTCTCGCCGCGCTGTCGTTCTGTGTAGTTCTGGCGGGTTGCCTGGTTCTGGTGCTATGTCGGCGCCAGAGTCTGCCCACCAGCACACCAGATTGACCACCCCCGCTTTTGAATCCACATGTCCGTGCAGTCGCCGACTCGTCCAGATAGGCAGTTAGGTGCCTTCCCGGATCACGCGCTATCCGGTAGTTGGCCGTAGCGATGCCGAATTCCCAGTACTAACCCGGGCCCAACTTCCCAATCGGCGACCACTCTGGATGTCGCGACCTCACAGGATAACGCTGCGACATTTGCCGTTTCAGCAACTACATTCGATATCCGTATGGGAAACGTGGCGCAACTGAGACAAGCGAACCCGGGCAGTTACGGTTCCAGCACGGCGCATCGCCAGCAAAACGGCGAGCTTCCCTTGAAGCCGCCGCGAAGCCTACTTCAACTTGCGATAGCGCAGACAGAGGAAGCCCGGCTCCCGATGCAACTCGGCGAAATGCCTGGGATCGCTGTGGCGCATCTCCTCCGTGGGCAGTGGTTCCAGCACCTCGTCAAGGACGAAGCCCGCGCCCAAAGGAGGACGCAGAACGTCCTGCAGTGGCCGCCGCCAACTCACCATGTTGACTCGCGTACCAAACCCGCGCCACGGCAGCATCTGCCGCTCCACCGCGTGATAAGCCTCCTGCACGCGCAACCGGAACGCCGACGCCGGATGCTCGATGGAAAACACCAGCCACCCGCCCGGTCGCAAAACACGGTACAACTCAACGAACATCGGATCCCAATGGCGCACATAGTCAAACACCAGTCCGCCTGCAATGGCGTCAAACCGACCGTCCTGGAACGGAAGCGGACCGTCGAGCGACGCGCAAAGAAACAGGGCGCGAGGCACGCGATTCCGCGCATGCAGGAGCATCGCCGGGCAGTTATCTAAACCGGTAACGCGAGCGCCCTTCCCGGCCAAAGCCGCAGCATACTCACCAGTGCCGGTGCCGCAATCGAGTACTTCAAGCCCGACGACATGTCCGAGCAGTCCAAGGGTGGCTGGGCGGTCGTAGTAGGCGTTGTGTGCCTTGGTGGGAGCCAGGACGGCGTAACGATCGGCCAGTTGCGTGTAAGCTTCGACGGAAATATCACGGCTCATGTAAGAAGTGTCGCTCAGGCAGGTATACGGGGAGGGAAAAGCCCGTGCCCGTGAACGCACAATTCGTCCCTGGTGGTCTCGACCAGTGGTAGCGGAGGACCTTGCTCCCGCATGCGCGGTAGCCGCAAGCTGACCCGACGCGATTCCGACTCGCAAGGAACCTTCGTGGACAAAGGTTAGGTGGCCCGGGGTGCGATCTAAATAGCAAACTCGCAAACGAGATCGTCGGGGTTACCGAACGTCATCAATGACCTGTACGCACGCCCCAGACCCATGCTCCCATGATCGGGCTCAATGGCACCAGTGTCGGCTCGGGCTGTAGCTGCCACCCTGTCCCCTGTCTTTGTCAGGCCCTTCTACTATTCATTCGAAATACTGTGTCAGCTGTTCATACGTGTACCGCTGGTACGATCGTCAATCCGAGTTGAGCAGCTTGCTTGCGGAGGCGGCTTTCGGCTCGTCTGAGGGTACACTCTACAAGTGCCTGGCCAAGCAAAAATGACGAACTATTCCTGGCTGTGTGCGCTCAGCTTGGCGATCAGCGGTTGCCAGCCGATCACC
>JACMLA010000471.1 GCA_014379815.1 Bryobacteraceae bacterium
AACGTTGTCATCGGGCAATCCCAACGCCTGGGACCGCGACCTCCAGATGACACGTTCCATGCAGTGGAGCATAGGCATTCAGCGCGAGATTCTGCCGAACACTCTGGTCGAAGTCAGCTATGTCGGTACGCGCACCAACGGATTGATAGGGACCGTGAATATCAATCAATCCGTTCCTGGTCCCGGAGCGCAGGGACCGCGCCGGCCCTACTTCAGCATTAACCCTAACGTCACCAACATTAGCTATCGCACCAACTACGGCGATGCCAAGTACCATTCGCTGCAAGTGCGAGGTGAGAAGCGATACTCGTATGGATTGTCGGCTACGGTTGCCTACACTTACTCCAAATATCTTTCCAATGCCGGGCAGATTAATGGTGGTGGAAATGGTCCTCCTCAGGATTCAAACTGCTATCGGTGTGAGTGGGGGTCGATGCCTGAGGACCGGAGGCATGTTGCCGTAGTGAATCACAATTGGGAGTTGCCCTTTGGACCAGGCCGAACCGTATTGAGCAAAGGCCCACTCTCGCACATCGCCGGAGCCTGGACGCTCACCGGGATCTGGTCTTTCTCGACAGGCGAGCACTTTACTCCCACTCTGGCTGCTGGAGTTTCTAACTCAGCCGGGGGAGGAGGAGACCGTCCGAACCGTTTGCGCGATGGAAATTTAGCTTCCGATGAGCGAACTCTCGACAGGTGGTTCGACCTCGGTGCGTTCACGGCTCCAGCGCCTTTTACGTTTGGCAATGCGGGACGCGGGATTCTCGTCGGTCCACGCAATTTCAATGTAGATCTTGGAATCCAACGGCTCTTTCCCATCGGTGAGGGTCGAAGGCTGCAGTTTCGATGGGAGATGTTTAACGCGTTGAATCGCGCAAACTTCAACACCCCCAACGCAGCCATAGGTAACTTACAGGCGGGCCAAATTAGCGGGACAGCTCCGGCCCGGATCATGCAACTCGCGCTTAAGCTCAGCTTTTAAGGTTTAACTTTAAGACAGCGAGGTCGTAAGTGGTCGCACCATTGCGTCAGAAACCAGTTGGCGCAGTTCTGCAGCCTGGAAGGGTTTGTCCAGAAACGCAGCGCCCAGCTCAGCGATTCCGCGCTGCACGATCTCGCCTTCCACGTAACCAGTCACCATAATGATGCGCAGCGCAGGAAAGAGTTCACGCATTGCGAGCGCAAGATCGTATCCGCTCAATTCTGGCAATAACATGTCAGTAAGCAGAATATCGATTTGACGGTCGAGTGATTGCGCGAGCTTTAAGCCTGACGCGCCAGTCCCCGCTTCATACACATCCAGCCCATTCAGAGGAGCCAGGATCAATCTCACAAGCTTCCGGATTTGCTCTTCGTCTTCTACCAGAAGCAGAGTTGTGCGCCGCTCCGACGGCGTATCCGCTTTCATATAAAAATTCGACGCGGTCCTGCGGGAAACGATTTCAGCTTTTCCGGCTTGTTATCGTTACTGTTCAATGGTTAACAACGCAGCGCAACTGCCACGACGAATCCCGGTAGGTGCCGAATTGTCGCCCCAGGGCACCGCCTTTCGTGTGTGGGCTCCGAAACACAATGAGGTGGATGTCGTTTGCGCAGACAGAAAACATCCTCTCACTCCTGAAGGCGATGGATACTTCTCAGCAACGATAGCAGCCATTCACGAAAGGGACACCTACTGGTACAGCTTGAAAGGGGAGCGCTCTCCCGATCCTGCTTCGCGATTCCAGCCAGAAGGCCCGCACGGACCATCTCAGGTGGTCGACCCTTCCTCCTTTCGGTGGACTGACGCAGGCTGGAGCGGAGTGCCCATGAATCTCGCCGTAATCTACGAGCTGCATGTCGGAACGTTCACACAAGAGGGCACGTGGAGCGCCGCTTCCGAGCGATTGACCCACCTGGTGGAACTCGGCGTCACGGTCGTTGAGGTTATGCCTGTTGCCGAGTTTACGGGCCGGTACGGGTGGGGTTATGACGGCGTGGGACTGTATGCGCCTACCCGCCTGTATGGCACGCCCGATGACATGCGCGCTTTCGTCGATAAGGCACACCGGCTGGGTCTGGCAGTCATTCTGGACGTTGTTTACAACCATCTGGGAGCCGATGGAAACTACCTCGGCAAGTACTCCGACCACTACTTCACCCAAAAACACAAGACAGACTGGGGAGACGCCATCAATTTTGACGGACCCAACAATATCCCCGTCAGGGAATTCTTCATCGCCAACGCGGGATTCTGGATTGACGAGTTCCACCTCGATGGATTGCGTCTCGACGCAACGCAGAACATCTACGACGATTCTGAGCCTCACGTTCTGAAAGAAATCACAGCGGCCGTTCGAGGCAAAGCGCAAAATCGCATCACACTTGTGGTTGCGGAGAACGAACCGCAGGACACACAACTTGTGCGCCCCCTGATGTCAAAGCATGGATTTGGAATGGACGGGCTCTGGAACGATGATCTTCACCACAGCGCGAGCGTTGCCATGACAGGCCACAATGAAGCCTATTACACCGATTATCTTGGAAATTCGCAGGAATTTATCTCGGCGCTAAAATATGGCTACCTGTATCAGGGTCAATGGTACAAATGGCAGAAACAAAGGCGAGGAACTCCGGCATGGGGTTTGCAGCCTGCGGCATTCATTACGTTCATTGAGAACCACGACCAGGTCGCAAACTCCGCGCGGGGTCGTCGCATGCACCAGGAAACCACGCCGGGCCTCATCAAGGCGATGACCACGCTGATCCTGCTTGGTCCCGGAACGCCCATGCTCTTCCAGGGACAGGAGTTTGCATCGTCCAGGTCCTTCAAGTACTTTGCCGACGTGCCTTCCAACCTCGTCGAACTGGTCCGCGAAGGCCGGAAAGAGTTCATGCAGCAATGGAAAACAATCGGAATGCCCGAAATGCAGCAGTGCCTTGGTGACCCTTGTGCGCCCGAGACCTTTTACTCCAGCAAACTGGACTGGAACGACAAAGACCGAAATGTCAGCATGTACCAGCTGCACCGCGATCTGATTCGTCTGCGCCGTGAAGACCCCGTCCTCTCCAGCTGGACCGAAGAAGGGTTCGACGGAGCCGTGCTCAGTCCGCATGCTTTCGTGATGCGGGTGTTCCGGGAAAAAAGCGACAGGGAACTCCCCTCTCCGAACCGGCGTGAAGACCGCCTCCTCGTCGTAAATCTCGGGCCTGACCTCCGGCTCAATCCTGCTCCCGAACCGCTGCTGGCACCGCCTGATGAGTGCGAATGGAGTGTGATGTTCTCGACCGAGAGCCCGGCTTACGGCGGCTGTGGAACCGCACCTCCGGACAGTGATGACAACTGGTACATACCCGGTCACACCGCCCTTGTGCTTCGCGCTCAGCCGAAAACCCTTCCGGTGGGAGGACGCGCATGAGCGATCTGATACGCCGGATCTCTTGGCCTGGCAAAGCAAGCGAACAGGAAATTCTGGAGAACGAGTGGCTTGTTGCCAACGGCATTGGAGGATATGCCTCGGGAACGGTTGCCGGACTCATTACGCGCCGTTTCCATGGCCTTCTCATCGCCGCACTTCCCTCGCCCTTCGGACGGCGCATGGTTCTGAACGATGTCTCCGAACAGTTGCGCTTTCCTGACGGCACAGTCCTGCACCTCGGCGGAGAGCACAAAGCGCATAGCGATATCCGGGTCTACGGCAAAGAGTATCTGCGCGAGTTCCGCACCGAAAACGGTCTCCCGCTCTGGACCTATGAAGTCGCCGGCGTCACGCTTGAGAAGCGTCTGATGATGCCCCACCGGCAGAACACGGTCTACGTGACCTATAACGTCACCTGCGGGCAGTGCGATGTACTGCTGGAGCTGCGTCCCGCAATGCACTTCCGTCCTCACGAGGGAGTCCTGCGGTCTCTTCAGGAGGAGCCCTATCAGATGCGTGTGGTAGGGGACCGGTACGAGTTTGCCAGCGCAAACAGCGACTTGCCACCCCTGCGTATGCGAGTCATTGGCGACGGACAATCATTTACCTTCGATCGCAGTTACATCGGGGAACTTGTTTACCATACCGAAGAAGTGCGGGGCTATGAGTCGCGCGGCCACATGTGGAGTCCCGGATTCTTTCAAGTCCGGCTAACCAGCACCCAATCCGCCACGCTAACGGCCTCCACCGAGAGTTGGGAGACAGTTAGTGCTCTCTCGGCTTCCGAGGCGTTTCGCATGGAACGGGCACGACGGGGACGCCTGATCTCCGCGGCTAGTCCGAAGGTGCAGACGGGCCTCGGAGCCGAACTGGTTCTCGCCGCAGACCAGTTCATCATCCAGCCGGTTGGACGGCAACAGGACATGGCGCGCGCCCATGCCGGTGGAGACGAAGTACGCACTGTAATCGCTGGTTACCACTGGTTCACGGACTGGGGTCGCGACACCATGATCAGTCTGGAAGGCCTTACCCTTACCACAGGCCGCCAGGTCGAGGCATCGTGGATCCTGTCTACTTTTGCCTATTACGTTCGCGACGGTCTCATCCCGAACATGTTTCCCGAGGGCGAGAATTCAGGGCTCTATCACACAGCGGATGCGTCCCTCTGGTTCTTCCAGGCATTGCACCGGTACGTCGAAGTTACCGGCGACCAGGCAACACTCCATCGCATTCTCCCAAGGCTGATTGAGATTGCAGTCAAGCATCTTGAGGGTACGAGGTTCGGCATAGGTGTCGACCCGGTGGATGGCTTGTTGCGGCAGGGCGCTGCAGGGTATCAGCTGACCTGGATGGATGCCAAGGTCGACGACTGGGTTGTGACACCGCGCCGGGGTAAAGCAGTGGAGTTGAACGCTCTCTGGTACAACGCGTTGTGTTTGCTGGGGTCGTGGGTGTCGGAGTGCGCCGATGCTGTAGGCATTACGCCGGAGCAGCTTGAGCAAGCCGCAGGCCAGGCGCGTAAGTCCTTCAACGAGCGATTCTGGTACGAAGACGGCGGCTATTGTTACGACGTTGTCGATAGCGAGTCCGGTGGAAACGACGCAGCCCTCAGACCTAATCAGATACTGGCGATCTCGCTAACACACCCAATTCTGGAACCTCGCAGATGGGAGCAAGTGATGCGAATCTGCAAGGACAAGCTCTTAACTCCGGTTGGCCTGCGATCCTTAGCTCCGGGCCATCCGGACTACAAGGCCCAATACTACGGAGACCTGCGTTCGCGTGATGCGGCCTATCATCAGGGGACTGTCTGGGGCTGGCT
>JACMLA010000472.1 GCA_014379815.1 Bryobacteraceae bacterium
CCCAAGGAGTGCGGTGGCTTCCTTCAGGCTCTTAGGACTTGCGTATTCGAAAGCCTGCATTAGGCGTTCCTCCCGTTTGCTTTTGCAATCGCTGCGAGCACGTGACGGGGAGTGAGTGGCACTTGTGGGACGCGTACTCCGACCGCGTTAGCGACGGCATTCGCAATCGCAGCTATGCCACCTACTGCCGGTGGCTCCCCCAGACCGATGATGCCGCGCTTGTCATGCTCCGGCGTGATATCCATGTGCACAACGATCTCACCAATATCGTTGATTCCGGCAAGTTTATAAAATTCCATGTCGGGGTTCAGAACCCGCCCGGTCACCGAATCCATAACCCGTTCCTCGACAAGTGCCGCGCAGCAACTCATGATGACCGCGCCATACACCTGCGATTCGGCCAGCTTGGGATTCACGACGAGGCCGCAATCCTGAAGAGCCAGAATCTTGTTGATTTTGACGCGACCGGTCTCCATGTCGACCGTGACATCGGCCATCTGAATGCCTGCGGCACCACCGGTGTTCATACCCATTGGGTTTCGCGGATCATTCGACCCGGTTTCGGTGATGGCCATCGTGCCTAGCTTCTGGCAGGCTTGCTGCCAGCTCATTGCCTTGTCAGGGTTGCCCTTGACCCGGATGCGGCCATCACTAGCTTCCAGCTGGTCGACCGGCACGTTGAGCGCAGGCGCGACGGCTTCGAAGAGCTTGTCCAGCGAGTTGACGGAAGACTTGCGAACAGCAGAGCAAACGCCACCTACTGTTGTCGACCCACCGGATGAGCCCGAAGCAGGATACTTGTTGTCGCCGATGCGAACCGTAATTGCTTCGAAGGGCAGACCGTAAGTTTCCGCGGCTACCTGACCGACGATGGTCCGTGTCCCTACGCCCAGATCCTGAGTACCAAGTTCGAGGACGACAGAGCCGTCAGGATTGATCGTGGTCCGAGCAGCGCTGGCGTGTCCTGCTCCACCCCACTGATTGATGCCGAGTCCAAGTCCGCGGCGGAGATAGCCGGTGTCAGTTCCACGGGGTTTCCAGTTCTTCTTCCACTCCATCAGCTCGGAAGCTTTACGAAGCTGGGCGCGGTAGGTTTCAGGCCGGGGGGTGTACTGCAGGTTTTTGTCGAGAAAGTCGACGGGGTCCATCTTCAGTTTGGCCGCGAGATCTTCCAGAGCCGCACAGGTCAGAAAAGAGGCCTGCGGGTGATTCGGAGCTCTCCAGGCACGCTGCGGTCCTGCGTTGATCGAGACAGCGGAGTGGTTCAGCCGAAGATTGGGAAGTTTGTTGAAAACATAAGGCAGGGGTGGCATACCGCCACCACCAAAACCACCGCTGGACCATGACTTCGAATCCCACGCGATGATTGAGCCGTCGGGTTTAGCCGCGACCTTGATCTGAGCGTAATGCGAGGGTCGCACACCGGCGATGGTGAGCTCGGTGGCACGGTCAAGATACAGTTTGACGGGTCGGCCGCCACTCGCTTTGGAGAGTTGCGCGCCTTCACTACCCCAGCGGTCGGCCGGGAACTTGCTTCCAAAACCGCCGCCCATGTAATCCATCTGGACGTGAATGTTGGCGGCCGGCACTTTCAAGGTCTGCGCAAGATCGCCAGCGATGGTCGTTACCGATTGGGTGGAAGGCCAGAGGCGGATCTGGTCACCCTGCCAGGCAACGACATTGCCGTGAGGTTCCAGACAGCAGTGGGTAATTACAGGGATCGAGTACTGCCCTTCACTGATGACGACACCAGCCTCTTTGAAGGCTGCATCCGGGTCGCCTGTGATTTGCTCGCCAGCTGGGCGGGCTCGATTGCCAAGTTTTGCAAGGTCCTCTTCGCGCACGACGTGCGGGAGGACTTCGTAATCTACTTTGATAGCCCGTACAGCATCGCGCGCGATGGTTTCCTTCTCCGCGGCTACTACGGCTACTTCCGTGCCAGCCCATTGCAGTTCAGTACCCGGCTCAGCGATGACCCGGACTGCGGTAACGCCTTTCATTGCCGATGCGGCGCTGGTGTCAATACTCTTGACCCGGGCGTGCGCGTGAGGGCTGGTAAGGAACACGGCATGCAGCAAATTCGGTGGATTGAGGTCCGAACTATATTTGGCCTTGCCGCTCGCCTTGGGAGCGCCATCTACGCGGTTTATGCGCTTGCCGATGACTCGGCGGTCCTTCATTTCAGGCCAGTTGTAATTAGGCACGGGCACCTCCTTTTACCTGCTTTGCGGCTTCGACGACGGCTTTGCGAATGCCCATATACGTTCCGCAGCGGCACAGATTTCCGCCTAAACCCTCTTTGACCTGCTGTTCTGTTGGGCTTGGGTTGTGATCGATGAAAGCCTTGGAAGCCATTACGAACCCGGGAGTGCAGTACCCACACTGCTGCGCATCGTGATTCACGAAAGCATCCACAATCGGGTGCCGTTTGCCGCCTTCGGACAGCCCCTCCAGTGTCTGGATCTTCTGACCTTGAGCGTCGATCGCCAGAACGGTGCAGGAGTATACCGCTTTTCCGTTGACGGTAACGGTGCAGGCTCCACAGGTTCCCCGGTCGCAGACGCGTTTGGCTGCCGTGAGATCGAGGTTGTTGCGGAGGACATCGAGGAGAGTCATCCGTGGCTCTACGGTCGTTTTGTAGGGCGTGCCATTAATCGTCAGGGTAATGGAAGTTTCGCCGGAAACCACGCCGGGTATGGTTTGAGCTACCGCTACATCAGACGTTAAGAGTCCCGTGCTGATGGCGGCGCCGCTTGTTGCGCCTACCTGCAGGAATCCTCGGCGGGAGAAGGCGGACTTATTCCGGGGCTGATCGGGATCTTTGGTGGAGCTCACTCGCGTACCCTTCCTTTTGCTATTCCGTCCAACACTATAACA
>JACMLA010000473.1 GCA_014379815.1 Bryobacteraceae bacterium
GAGTCCAGAGATCCCGACAAGCCTGAAGACCCGGATGATAAGCCGGAAATGCATCGGAGCGATTCGGAAGCACCGTACCCCGTCCGCGTCGGCGGAGTCGCCCTGCGCTTGTATCAGCAGTCTTTTGTGCTTGTGTTGGGTTTACTCTTTGTGGTGTCCTTTGTTTTCCATTTAATTGGCAGTGCGGGACAGAACTGCAGTGAGGCTGCTCTCCATGGACAACCTTGCGACGGTGTACTGGCCCATGCCGTCTCCACAAGTTTTTGGTTTGAGTCGTTTCAGAACTGGCAAAGTGAATTTCTCTCGATCGGTGTAGTTGTCGTGCTGTCAATTTTTTTGCGGCAAAAGGATTCCCCGGAATCTAAGCTGGTGCACGCTCCTCACTCATCTACCGGCCGGTAAGCAGGGACTACCGGTTGCGGATGTAGTCCAGCTTGAAGCGGAAACCGGAATAGCGTTCGCCTATCGGCGATGTGTCATTGAGTCCCCAGCGGTACTCGCGAAATTCGATGGAAACCTTACCAGGGCCACTCAGGAAGCCAGCCTGGGATGGGCCGTGCTGGGCAAGGAAAGATTGAAGTGACGCGGGTGGAAGGTCGAAGTCTTTGCGGTACCACTTAAAGATGCTGCTGATGACCGCTTTGCGTGACTCTGGTGAGAACGAGTTAAGGTCCGGATTTGCCAGCCACTCGCGCGTATTGTCAGCGATTTGCTCTTCCAGCTTTTCGGGCACGTACGCTTCGCGGCGAAGTGGGGGACAACTAAGGGCGGCGCACACCAGCAGAGCGTGCACTCGCGGATCTTTGCTGTTTCTCAGTCTGGTTTCAATGTCATCCAGAGACGTGGCCTTCGCGTCAAGAGTATGACGTTTCTCGGTGAAGGGCTTAGGAGTTTTCCAGATGCTCTCCACGGGGTACCGCCCCAGAATCCAGCGAATAGTCAGTGCGTTGTAGGCGTTGATCAGCGCTGCTGTCTGTTCCTGTTCGGACACGCTTGCAGGCCACGGTTTCGCAAGTGTGCTTAGGTACGCGTCCAGCGCCGGAAGATCCGTCTGTTTCCACCTGGAGTAGTCAACGCGGTGCTGTTCGCTTACGTACTGCTTGAGAAGACGGTCGAACGCGCTGTGAGAAACCGCTGACGCGCCATGTGCCGAGGTTAGGAGCATCGAAGTCAAAAGAAGGACGTGCAGGGGTCGGATGGCCACTCCTGATTGCATGGGAACTGTGGTTAAGACGGCTTAAGTTTCCCGGCAGCATGGATGTAACTGTGACGTTTTCGTGGATGGGACCCGGCCTGGGTACACTTCGGCGGAGGTATTCAACGATGGCCGCGCCCGTTACAAAAGCCGCGATTGAGAGTGAGATCACATCTGTGTACTCCCAAACAGACTGGATCAAAGAGGCAGCACTGCTGGAGGCATGCGGCCGGGCTGCCGTATTTCTTGCAAATTCCAGTGCGGGCATCCTCGCAACACTGGATTCGCTGGAAGCGAAAGTGGCCGAGGATCTGAAAGCCAGGCTGAATACCGCGACTTTAGTCGAAGCCCAGGATGCTGGGAAGCAGCACTTTAAGGCTGTCGAGCAAGCCTGGACCGAAAAGAACCCGAGTCCAGTCGATCCGAAAGAGCAAGCGTGGAAGGTATTGCAGCGGGCACAGAGCGACACGAAACAGCAAAACCTGAAAGCGACTCCAGGCTATCGGAAATTGGTCACCGGAGCTCTTCACTCGGGCCTTATGAGTGCTACAGGCTTTAAGGCCGGAGTGCCGACATTTGTCAGCTTTGTGCAGACGGCTGAGTTCAACAAAAATCTGCGGGATGCTGAGCACTGGAAAGATCCCGGAGTCTCGCCAGATCACGGGGAGCTGACGCATCAGTTGCAGTGGTACTGCCTTGTGAAACAAAGTGTCGACCTTGGGGGAATGACTCATGCGCAGCTGTTCACGGCGCTCGGAACTGTGCTCGTGAAAGGGACAGTGTTACCAGGCGGGTTCAACAGCGGTTCGGGACTGGGTTTGTGGGAGATTATTTTCGATCGCGGGGCCGGGCCATTTCCTGATGTCGGCAATCTGCAGATGCAAACGTCGGATTTCCGAAAGCCGGATAACCTGCTGAGAACTCTTCTGACCAGCGTCAACAGGTATCCGCTGGTCTCGTCATTTCTAGCCGCGAGACAGAAGAAACGTATCTATCAGCTGGCAGCGGCCGAAAAGAACCTCGCGAAGTATCAAATGCACTTTAAGAATCACGACGTGGCACTGACGCGGGACAACGTGTGGACGGTAGAGTACCTGGTCAGAAAAATGTATCCAGGACAGTCGTTGGAGCAGCTTCCGGCGGGACACAGGTCGAATGTTTTTGAGACTCTCGTGCGAGCAGTTCTTTAGGCGGAAGAACTCGGGAGATAAGCCGGCAACTGGTTTTGAAAAGGGTTACCGGCCTGGGGAAATGCGGACAATTGAGGGAAACACCGGAAGTCTTACAATGCCTTCGCGAGTTCTTCGGCAAACGCACTCTGAGGAGAGTTGGATCCGCGCCTGGGACTGCGGTTGCGATTGTTGTTGACTGCAGCGGTGGCGCCATTTGCTGCAGGTGGTGGGGCTGCGACTGTGCCGTTCGAAGGACGACGTTCCCGGTTTTCCCTTGGGGGAACGGCGGACACGGTAACGGCAGGCTGGACGGCGGTAACAGGTTGTGCCACGGTGCCGGGTTTCACGGGAGCAGTTTTTCCACGAGGAGGCTGGGCGGGATTTGCACGAAGGAGACGATCTTCCAGTGGGGCGCGATCAAACCGGCGGATGATGGACTGCATCTCTTCGCCGTTTGGAGCTTCGATAAAAGCGAAGCCTTTGGATTCCTGAGTTTCAGGGTTGCGGATGACTTTGATGGAGTCGGCCACCAGGCCCTCAGCGGCAAGCCAGGACTTGATGTCGTCAGCGGTCACCCATGCAGGCAGGTTTCCGAGAAAGACGGTGCTGCTCATTCTATAGTATGTTTTCTACTCCGTGGGGATTGCTTCCGGGACCGGGTTAGAGGCGCGGCCGTGGAAGCATCTACAGCTTAACATATACAAGTCAAGGCGCAAGTCAACTTGCAGGCAAAGTGTGTAGAGCTTAGTAAGTTCCCCAGACATCTATGATGAACAGCAGTAACCCTTTAAGCTCAGGAAGCGCCCTTTCATCTTGCAATTCGTCCATCTGTTGAGGCCATAGCGAAATGTCCACTGCCCATCTGCCTGTTCCCGTTCAGAACCCAAAGCTTGCTCCGGTTCCCGTTCCGACTCCTCCGACCCCTCCAGCTGCTGCCGGTCCTGTCAAAATGTGGGCGGTTTGGGTGATTTTGCTGCTGGTGATCGCAGGATTGATTTCCTATCTATACTCGCGTCGTGCCTCGGCGAGAAAGGCGGCAAGTTCCGCAGCTGTTGTCGTGAAAACCGCGACCGTAATGCCAGCTGACATTCGGCAAACGATGCGGGTCACCGGCCAGACGGCGGCAACAACATACTCAAGCGTCACCGCCCCTATGATGCGCGGACCTGATGCGAATCGCGAGATGATCCTGATGAGTGTGGCGCAGCCGGGGTCTTGGGTAAAGAAGGGAACTCTAGTAGCGAGGATCGATGCACAAAGCATTCTCGACCACATTGACGACTTGAACGACACGATCGAAACCGCCACTGGCGATATTCGAAAGAGGCGGGCAGAGCAGTCGATCGAGATGGAAAATCTTCTCCAGAGTTTGCGACTCGCTAAGTCCGATTTCGATAAGTCATCACTGGAATATAAAGGTTCTGAGACGCAAACAGACATTCAGCGGCAGCTTCTGAAGCTGAACGTGGACGAGGCGGACGCACGCTATAAGGAATTGCAGTCCGATGTTTCCCACAAAAAAGCCGCGCAGGCTGCGGAGATCCGGATTTTAGAGCTGACGCTTCTGCGGCACACCAGGCATCGTGACCGGCACAAGCGGGATGCTCAGGCCTTTGAGGTCCACGCATCGATGGATGGTCTGGTAGTGATGCAGCAGATCTGGCGCGGGAATGAGATGGGCCAGGTTCAGCAAGGCGACCGCGTGTCTCCCGGTCAACCTTTTATGAAGGTCGTGAATACCAGCTTTATGCAGGTAGAAGGCACCGTGAATCAGACAGAGAGCAGCGAGTTCCGGATTGGCCAAACGGCGCGCATCAAGCTGGACGCCTTCCCTGGGCTCGAGTTCGATGGCCGTGTACACAGCATTGGAGCTCTGGCAAATGGTGGCTGGCGCAACAGCTACTTCGTCCGTACCGTGCCAATCCGGCTGGACATTATTGGAAAAGATCCCAGATTGATTCCGGACCTTTCTGCGGCCGCTGATGTGCTGATTGCGACTGAATCGGCGAAGACTGTCGTGCCTCTCGCGGCGGTTCGAGAAGAAGACGGCAAGGCGATCGTGCAGGTCAAGTCTGGCGAGGGTTGGGAACGGCGTCAGGTAGTAGCCGGGTTGCGTGATTCGATGCAGGTTGTGATCGCATCCGGACTGCGGGCTGGCGAGATAATTCGCATCGAAGAGTAGCAGGATCCCGGTTCATTCCCCCCGGAGTACTTCGAGGGGCTTCTGATCGAGGATTCTAAAAATGGCAAGCCAGCCTGCCGCTGCGGCGATCGCCGCTGTCAGTGCAACGCTGGTCGCAATAGCGGCCGGATCGACGCGAAAGGGCGTTTCATCGAAAAATCGCTGCAGTACCAGCCACGTAAAGGCGGTCGCCAGCAAGCTCCCCATCAGCCCTGCCGCGGTTCCCAAAATCAGAAACTCCGTCGAAAACATCACGGCGAGACTGCGACGAGTCGCTCCGAGCGCCTTGAAGACAGCCATC
>JACMLA010000059.1 GCA_014379815.1 Bryobacteraceae bacterium
GACTGCCAGATGCCGGAACTCGACGGCTACTCCGCAACCGGCCGCATTCGGGCTCAGGAGAGCACCTCACGCTTACCGGTCATTGCCCTGACGGCCCATGTTATGGACGGAGAACGCGAGCGCTGTCTGGAAGCGGGAATGGATGACTATCTGTCAAAACCGGTAGACGCCGGAGATCTCTATAACCTGCTGAGGGCGCTTATCCGGCCACGCCAGTAGATGGCTTTGGCGGAAGCCAGTGGGAGTCGAACCCACCAGTGACGCGAGCGCCACTCGCCGGTTTTGAAGACCGGGCCCAGCACCGGCCAGGACGGGCTTCCACTTTCGATTTTACGTGTGCCGGTTTCCGCTATCGTGGATGCAGATGCACGCCGCCGTCTTACTCCTGTTAACCTCTTTGTCCGATACGGCTGCAGATCAGCCTCCACGGGATATTGCGAAGCGGATTACCCAGCGCGAATCGGCGAGCGAAAAGGAGCGCGGCAACTACATATACCGGCAAAGTGTCACGCTGCTGGAGTATGGTGAGCGCAACCGCTCCGGCGGGGAGTATCACGAGGTCCGCGAGGTCATCTTTTCTCCTGATGGAGAGCGTACCGAACGTGTTGCAGGCGCTGCTTCCAATACTCTCAAGCGGCTCCAGTTGACACCGGAGGACTTCGCCGACATCCGGGACATTCAGCCGATGATGTTGACCGAGGACCGTATGCCGCTGTATCAATTCACACCGAAAGGGGAAGAGACGATAGAAGGCACACCGAGCTGGGTCCTGCAGGTTCGGCCCCGCCAGATTCTTTACGGGATGCGGCTCTTCGAGGGCAACATCTGGGTGGATAAAGCCGACTATTCGATCTTGCGAAGTGAAGGGCGTGCAGTCCCCCAGGTCCGGAGTACGATACCGGGCAAGGAAAACCTGTTCCCTTACTTCACGACAGTCCGAGGCAAAATCGGGCAGTTTTGGTTTCCTGTACTCACCGAAGGAGCCGATACGCTGGATTTCAGCACCGGCCCGATACGCATGAAGCTATCGATTCGATATCGCGACTACAAGCGTTTCGGAGCCGAATCCACTATCAAGCCAGGTGGCGACGATAAGTAATTCCTGCTGTTGCAGGCCCGCCCTGTGTAACCGTTCGCCGCATGCCCGGTATTATCTGTCAGACGCACGCAGTGGGGACAGCAACTTTGAGCATCGAACACGCCGGGTCAGCCGGCGGCGGAGCGGCGGCAGCGCCGGGGGACGAGACCTTAATGCTGCGGGTGCGTTCGGGCGATACCGGCCTGCTGGCTGAGATCTTCGAACGGCATAACCGTCAGGTGTACGGGTTTTTCTACCGCATGACGGGAAGTCGGGAACTGAGTGAGGACCTTGTGCAGGATGTCTTCCTGCGCATACTGCGCTACCGCGAAACCTATCAGCCAAAGACTTCGTTTTCGGCATGGATGTATGGAATCGCGCGGAACGCCATGATCGACCAGATGCGGAAGCGCCGACCGGAAGCTTCGTTCGATGAGAGCTTTCCAGACCTGCCGACACGCGATGAGCCGGTGGACGAACGGATGAAAGCGCGGCAGGAGACCGAACTTCTGCAGCAGGCACTGGCTTCGCTCCCGGCTGACAAACGGGAAGTGCTGATCCTGGCGCGATACCAGGATCTCCGCTATGAAGAGATTGGACGCATCCTTGGGTGCGAGCCGAATGCGGTTAAGCAAAGGGTATTTCGGGCCGTGAAGGCCCTGGGCGACCGGTTTATTCAGATGTCTGGGAGGGCGTCATGACCTGCGAAGAGTCGAGGCTGTGCATCGCCACCGAGCTTTCCCAAGCCTGTGGCGACGACCGTGGCGACAACGAGTTGGCAGAGCATCTGGCTTCCTGCGCGGGGTGCCGGAGCGAAGCGGACCAGATACGCAAGACGTGGGAACGGCTGCAAGCTGTGCCTGATCCTGAGCCCCGGCCGTGGGTGGCGAGCCGATTCTATGCATCGCTCGACGCCTACGAACAAGGCATGCGGGAGCAGCAGTCCGGGTTTTGGAAATGGTGGCCCAAACAGCCTGTTTTCCAGGTCGCACTAAGCGCGGGATGTCTGGCACTCGGCCTGGTTGCGGGAACTCTGGGTATGGGACGGCCTGCTCTTGCTCCGGCCAGTTCCGGAGAGATTGCGGAGCTTAGAAAGGAGATGACGGGCATGCGACAGCTGGTAACACTCTCCCTGCTACAGCAGCAGTCGGCCTCGGAACGGCTCCGCGGAGTTACGTGGAGCTACCGCGCGGAGCCAAACGACATGGAAGTGCTCTCGGCTCTGCTCCGCACGATCAACACCGATAGCAATGTGGACGTGCGCCTCGCGGCAGTCGAAGCGCTGCGGACTTTTGGAGACAGCCCAATTGCAAGGCGGGGTCTGGCAAACGCACTGCCTAAGCAGGACTCTCCGCTGGTTTTGATTTCGATCATCGACGCGCTGGTTGAGCTCAAGATCAACACAGCGGCTGCGGCACTCGAAACCCTGGGTCAACTACCTAACGTGGATCCACAAGTCAAGAAGCGCGTCGACGAAGCTTTGCATACCCTGCAGTAAACGGAGGCTTTATGAAAGCAGTATTCGTTGGCGCATTCGCGTCCTTCTTACCGGTGTGCCTTGCGGCAGCGGTGTGGGACAACACACAGCAGCGTACGTTTCAGGTGGGCAACTCGCCGGAACGCCGACTGGTGATCGAGAACATCTCCGGGAACATCAAGGTGACCGGCGACAGCGGAAGAGACATACGGCTTACTGTGCATGAACACTTCAGTGCAGATACGGATACGGCTTTGACGAAGGCGCGCGAAGAGGTTCGGCTTGAGATGACACAGGAAGGTGATCTTGTTCGTGTACGGCTGGACGACTCGTTCCGTTCCCGCGACTGGGGCCGGGATCGGGAATGGTGGAAAGACAACGACAGACGCGATCGTCGGGAACGCTTCGAGTTTCGGCATGACTACGAGGTCAAGGTTCCTCGCGATCTCAACATAGCCCTGAAGACTGTAAACGGGAAAGACTTGACGGTTACCGATGTCGATGGCGAGTTCAATCTCCAGAATGTGAATGGTTCCATTACTCTTTCGGGCAGCTCGGGATATGGCCGGATTCGCACGGTAAACGGCGAAGTCCGCGTTGCCTTCACACGCAATCCGGTGAGAGCTTCATCCTTTGAAACGCTGAATGGAACGCTGGATGTCACATTCCGGCCTGACTTGAATGCGGACCTGAAACTGTCCACATTTAATGGAGAAGTTTACACGGACTTCGAAGTAACACCCATGACGCTGCCAGTGGTA
>JACMLA010000474.1 GCA_014379815.1 Bryobacteraceae bacterium
CGCGACTGGAGGCACCCGGCCACGGCGGCTTCCAGCTTCGTGTAGGCGGCACGATCGATTGTCTCTGCGTCCGTGGTTGGAATGGAGCAGACGTGGCTGGCTGCGATTCCCCGGCGGCGAGCATAGTACTCGCCCGTGTTTTTGGATATTGCTGAGGTGGAGTTAACGACGATGACTACGTTGTCCGGGCCTGCTGCCAGCGTCAAAACTGCCGCGCCAGCGAGCAAGGCCGGAAGACGGATCACTTAGTTTCCAGCGATTTCAGGTAATCGATAACGGCCTGGGCGTCCTCTTTCGACAGCTTGTATGCGGGCATGGGCGGGTCGGCTTTCTTTCCGCGCGGCGTCAGGCCGGTTTGCATGTATTTGACCAGACCTTCTTCTTTCCAGACATTCCAGAGCCGGCTGCCGGGCGTGAGATCGGGGGCGGATTTATGCCAGCCTTCTACCGGTTTGATAGGAGCGAAGTTCAACGTTGCCCCCTTCATCCAGCGGGTGCGATCGTACTCCCCTGTCTCATTTTGGGGAGTGTGACACGCTTGGCATTGCGCTACTTCTTCGGCCAGATAACGGCCCCGCTCGACGGAAGCTTCTGATGCTGCGACGGTCTGACCTGCGAAAATTACCAGACTAAACAGGATAAGTCTCATTTTTCCGATGCTATGATGAAACGGTTTCCGCCGCAACCTACAGAAGGTGAATTTCGTTATGGACCTCGATCAGCTCCATACGTTCCTGGAGATCGTCCGGTTAAAAAGTTTTTCGAAGGCAGCCCAGACCTGCTATCGGACTCAGCCTGCCATTAGTGCGCAGGTACGCCAGCTGGAGCAGGAACTCAACACCACACTGTTTGAACGACTGGGTACACGTATCGCCCTTACCACGGCCGGCAAGATATTCGCCGAGTATGCGGAACAGATTCTGCAGTTGCGGAGACGTGCTCAGGAAGTAATCAATGAGCTCGACAGAGTGCCTCGTGGCGAGATCGTGATTGCTGCGAATGAAGCCACCTGCATCTATGTTCTTCCAGCCGTTTTTTCCGAGTTTAAGAAGCAGTTCCCGAACGTACAGCTGCATGTCGACCGGTCCTACGGATCGCGTGTGATGGCTGCGGTACTGGACAATCTCGCTGACTTTGGAGTGACCCAATTACCGATTCAGGAGAAGAAACTGCAGGTGGTCAGAATCCACACCGATGAGATCCGGCTCCTGGTTCCGGCAGGTCACAAGCTTGCATCGAGGGCAAGCGTGTCGTGTGAGGAGCTGACAACTGAGCAGTTGTTGCTGCCGAAGTCAGGGCACACGAGATCCCGTCTGAATGCCTGGCTGGAACCTGTCGACGATGCGCTCCAGATCTCAATGGAACTGGACTCGACGGAGATGATCAAGAAGTTTGTGCTGGCGGGACTGGGCGCTTCGTTTCTCGCAGCTTCTCATTGCCGGGAAGAGGTTGCTGCGGGAACGCTGGCTGCAGTAGCTCTCGCGCCGGAGCCGATTATACGGCAGCTTGGTTTGATCTACCGGAAAGACAAGAGTCTTTCCAAGGCATCGCTCGGCTTCATTCAGGTGATGATCGATCAGGCTGCGGCGCGCGACCCGCAGTACGCGTTTTTATTGCCCCAGACTGTTGCCGGTTGAAGCTTAGCTCCACCAACTTTCCTCCAAGTCCTCGCATCGGATCTACGAGCGAAATGGCGGAATTGTAGCGTGGGCGAGCGCACCACTCCCTTCGGCCATCATTCAAGCCAGATCGGGCGAGCCTCAGGTACCTGAAAGGTGCTGACCAATTATCAAGCGCCTCTGATAATCGCCCTGCCCGTGATCAAAACTGCACCTTGGTAGCAAACTGCCACTGCCGCGGTACGTAGCCCGCGAAAGCGCCGAAGATGCGGCCGGCTACACCGGGACAGTCGACACAGTTGTTCGGATTAGCCAGATTTGTGTGATTTGCAAAATTAAACGATTCGGCTCGGAACTGAGCCTTCACCCGCTCGGTGATTCTAAAGTCCTTGAAGAATGAGATGTCGAGTTGCGCGAAAGACGGGCCAACGATTGTGTTGCGCCCGATGCTTCCGAAAGCGCCTCGCTGCGGCCGTTGCCAGGGTCCGCTGATCTGTCCGTTGGTGACCAGTGGCGTATCGGCCGTTTTGAACCAGCCACCCTGACCGGGGTCCTGCAAGCCCGGGTCACCCACGATGTCTGGCCGGCACCAGCCGGTGTCTCTGTCCGCATTGCAGTCGCGATACTGCGGAGTAAAAGGTTGCCCAGACATCCAGCTAAACGTTCCGTTTGTCTGCCATCCGCCGACCAGCAGATCCGCAAG
>JACMLA010000060.1 GCA_014379815.1 Bryobacteraceae bacterium
ATGCACTGGATCCGGCTGGATCGCTACTACACAGGCGCGGCGGAGGACCCCCAGGCGGTCACTTCTCCTACGCCCTGCATGCAGTGCGAGAATGCGCCTTGCGAGAACGTCTGCCCTGTCGCTGCTACCGTTCACAGCCCGGAAGGCCTCAACGACATGGTGTACAACCGCTGTGTCGGCACCCGGTATTGCGCGAATAACTGTCCTTATAAGGTTCGGCGTTTCAACTTCCTCGACTGGCACGAAGGTGTGGCCGAATCCACCAAGATGCAGTGGAACCCGGACGTCACAGTCCGTATGCGCGGCATCATGGAAAAGTGCACCTACTGTGTGCAGCGGATTCAGGAAGCCAAGATCGACGCCAAGGCGAAAGACAAACGATTCCTGCTTGACGGGGATGTGAACACAGCCTGTGCGCAGACCTGCCCGGCGGACGCGATTGTCTTCGGAAATGTCAATGATCTGAACAGCAAGGTCGCGAGCATGAAGATGTCGCCGCGAAACTACGCCCTGCTTTCTGAGCTCAACATCAAACCTCGAACTACCTATCTGGCGAAATTGCGCAACCCAAATCCGGAACTGGAGGTACGCAGCTAATGGCTCAGTCCCCTGCTGCTATTGATCCCCATGTGAAGGCGGTGCTCGTTGAGGGTAATCCGTCCCTCCACAAGGTCACCGACGATATTTCGAAGATCACAGAGAACCAGATTCCGCTGAAGTGGTACATCGCCATCGGGATCTCCGGCAGCATTGCCATGATCCTGTTTGCCATGCTCGGCTGGCTGCTCTATAAAGGCATCGGCGTCTGGGGCAACAATCAGCCTGTTGGCTGGGCGTGGGATATCACGAACTTCGTTTTCTGGATCGGTATCGGCCACGCGGGAACACTGATCTCGGCCGTGCTGTTCCTGTTCCGTCAGAAGTGGCGCACTTCGATCAATCGCGCCGCTGAGGCGATGACACTGTTCGCAGTCATCTGCGCCGCCATCTATCCTCTGTTCCATACAGGGCGTCCGTGGCGCGCTGCGTACTGGCTTCTGCCTTTGCCTAACCCTTACCTGGCGATGTGGCCTAACTTCCGCAGCCCTCTGGTGTGGGACGTCTTCGCCATCTCTACCTACGCGACTGTTTCGGCGCTCTTCTGGTACGTCGGCCTGATTCCTGATCTGGCTACCTTACGTGACCGCGCCCGGGGTCTGCGCGCTCAGATCTTCGGGGTCGCGAGTCTCGGCTGGCGAGGCACCGCCCGGAACTGGGTCAACTATGAGAAGGCGTATCTGATTCTCGCCGCTATCTCGACACCTCTGGTTCTGTCGGTACATTCGATCGTGTCGTTCGACTTCGCCACATCGGTTCTTCCCGGCTGGCATACCACGATCTTCCCCCCTTACTTCGTCGCGGGAGCCATCTTCTCCGGGTTCGCGATGGTTGTGACGCTGATGGTGGTAGCGCGCTGGGCTCTGAATCTGGAATACCTGATCACGGTTCGCCACCTTGAGAACATGAATAAGGTCATCCTCGCAACCGGCACGATCGTCGGTTACGCGTATGCGACCGAGTTCTTCATCGCCTGGTATAGCGGCAACCCCTACGAGCGTTTTGTCTTCATCAACCGCGCGTTTGGACCGTACGCCTGGGCCTACTGGACGATGGTCACCTGCAATGTGATCACGCCCCAGTTCTTCTGGTCTAAGAAACTCCGCACCAGCATCCCGTTCATGTTTATCCTGTCGATCTTTGTGAACATCGGCATGTGGTTTGAGCGCTTCGTGATTATCGCCTCATCGCTCCATCGCGACTTCCTGCCTTCCAGCTGGGGCTACTTCCGTCCCACTGCCGTTGACATGCTGACGTTCTTCGGAACGTTCGGCCTCTTCGTGACACTGTTCCTTGCATTCTGCCGCTTCCTGCCAGTGATTGCGCTGTCCGAAGTTAAGGGCATGATGGCCAACGAGACTATGCATGACGCGATGCACGGACACTCCAACAATCCACCCGTGGTAGCTCCGCCGCATGATCCGGCGGTCCCGGAAGTGCTCGAGGGAGGTCGTCGCTAGATATGGCTTTGTTTCCCTTCCCGCTTCCCTTCTTAAAGAGTGGAGCCGCAGTCGCTCCCAATCCGATTTACGGTGTTGTCGGGCAGTTCGATCGTCCCGAGGATCTGGTTCGGGCCGGCGAAGAACTCCACAAAGGCCGGGGCTATACCAAGATCGATGCCGTGACGCCGTTTCCGATCCACGGCATAGACGACGCGATTGGCACACCACCCTCGAAGCTTGGCTACATCGTGTTTGCCTGCGGCCTGTTCGGACTGGCAAACGCGATCCTGATGGTCTGGTACACCAGTGCGGTTGACTATCGTCTTGTCATCGGCGGCAAGCCTCTCTTCGCATGGGAGTTCTCCGTGCCTGTGCTGTTCGAACTCACCGTTCTGTTCTCCGCATTCGGTGCGGTTCTGGGCATGTTCTTTCTGAACGGTCTGCCGCAGTTCTACCATCCCCTGTTTAACTACCAGCATTTCGGTTCCTCGACCGATGACAAGTATCTGCTGGTTGTGGAATCGTCCGATCCCCGGTTCAATGTAGAAGAGATCCGGGGTGTTATGGAAAAACTCGGTGCTGCTCATACAGAGGTAGTCGAGGCATGAGATACACAGCCGCGCTTCTCATAGCCTCGTCGGTAGTTCTCCTTACCGGTTGCGGTGCCGGCGGCGGAACAAGCCGTCAGCCTCCTATCTACGTATTCCCCGACATGCGCTTTCAGGGCAAATACAAACCTCAGGGCGAGCGTCCGTTTTTCGCGGACAGGCGTGCCAGCCGTCTTCCCGTTGCCGGTACAGTTGCGCTGGGCAATCTTTCCAGCGACGAGGGATACCACACCGGCCTCGTCAGCAGCATGTATGTCGGCAAGAATCCGGAGCCGATGAATGAGCAACTCCTGGTTACCGGGCAACGCCGGTTCAACACTTATTGCTCACCCTGTCACGATCGCACTGGCGGCGGAAACGGGGTTGTCGGCAAGCGCTCAATCTGGATTGCTTCCAATCTGCTGGAAGACCGGATCAAGCAGTACAACGACGGCGAGCTCTACTATGTCATCACCAATGGACGGCGTACGATGCCGGGCTACAAAAATCAGATTGCCGAGAAGGACCGGTGGGCGATCGTATCGTACGTGCGCGCACTGCAGCGGGCCACGATGGGAACCATGGAAGAGATTCCAGCCGATCTCCGCAGCTCGATGAAATAACACATGGCACACGAAGACATCGCACACGAAATTCAAGACCGAGTTACCGATTCGTATCAGATCGACCCCGAATTCTGGAGCCGCACCCGTAACGCGTTCGCCTTTGTCGCTCTTGTCTCCTGGCTCGCCGTTATCGCGGGCTACTTTACCGAACCCGCGCGGTTCTTCCAGAGCTATCTGTTTGCCTTCCTCAGTGTGATGTTTATTCCGCTCGGTGCCATGTTCTTCAACATGACCGGGTACCTGACCGGTGCCGCGTGGAGCGTCCCTATGCGCCGCATCGCCGAGAACATCATGATGGTGATTCCGGCAGGATTCCTGCTCTTCATTCCTGTTCTGGCCGGCATCCCTTACCTTTACGAGTGGTCGCACACGGAGGTGGTTGCCAAAGATGCTCTGCTGCTGGCGAAGTCTTCGTGGCTGAACCCTACGGCTTTCGCTGTCCGCGCCTTCATTTACTTCTCGATCTGGTCTATCCTGGCGTGGCGTATTTTTGCCAATTCGACGAAGCAGGACAAGACAAGGTCGCTGGATCAAATGCATGCCATGTCGAAATGGAGCGCGCCCGGTCTTCTGCTGACGTTTCTGACGGTCACGCTGGCCGCGTTCGACTGGAGTATGTCGCTCGACCCACACTGGTACTCCACCATCTTCGGCATTTACTGCTTTGCCGGAGGCGGCCTTACCTTCATGTGTGTGTGGACTCTGATCTGCCTGTGGTTCCGCGACAACAAGATCCTGGCCAACACGATCCGGATTGAGCACTATCACGATCTCGGCAAGTGGATGTTCGCGCTGACAATCTTCTGGGCGTACATCGCGTTCTCGCAGTACCTGCTGATCTGGTACGCGAACCTTCCGGAAGAAACGATCTGGTTCCGGAACCGCTTCGAGGGCACCTGGGGCTGGGTCAGCGCTGCCATCTTGTTTGGCCATTTTGCAGTGCCGTTCTTTGTCCTGATACCACGCGCCAGTAAACGCAATCCGGTAATCCTCCGGTTTATGGCGTCGTGGCTGTTGTCGTTCCAGTTGCTGGACTGGTACTGGCAAGTGATGCCGAACTTCAGCCGTGGAGGAGTGGCACCTCACTGGCTGGACTTTGCCTGCCTCGCGGCTGTAGGCAGTGTGGCTGGTCTGGCCTTCTGGAGCCGTCTCAGAAGCCACGCTTTGCTGCCGGTCGGCGACCCACGATTTGAACAGGGCTTAAATTTTCAGAACATTTAAACCGGAATTTTTGCGGTCTCAGAGGAATTACCGCGAACCTTATGGCTACAAGAGGAATCTACTAAACAGATGGCTAACTCCGAACATCCCGAGTTTCGTGAGGAGTTCGTTGACTCGCATCCTCATGAGTACGACCACAGCGAACCGCGCTACTCGATTATCGCGTTTCTGGGCGTCTCTACCGTCGTCATGCTGATCGTGGTCGGCATCGGCATTCAGGTGTACTACGACCGTACGGAAGAGTCCCTTATTTCAGAGAAGGTTCTCACCCAGCCGGACTGGCTTCTGATGGGCTTGCGGAAGAAAGAGACCAGCGACCTTACCAGCTACGGCTATTACGACAAGACTAAAGGCATGATGCGCATGCCTATCGACAAAGCTATGCAAATGGTTATGACGGAGTCGGCTTCCGGCGCTATGAAGTACCCGACGAATCCATATGCCTATAAGACGCCAGAACAATTGGCCGCCGCTGCAACCCCGCCAGCCAAAGCTGGTGTCGGCGCTGCCGGCGGAGCTCAGACTTCGACTGCTGTGAGCGGTTCTAATGCACAAGGTTCTCCAGTTGCCCAACAGCCTAACCGGTAGCTTCGCGCTTCTGGTCCTGACCGCCGCCTCTGCTGTGGCGCAGCTCAATACGCTGCCGCAAGAGCTGGAAGGTATTGGTGTGGACGAGAAGCTCGGGCAGAGGGTGAATCTCGACCTCGAGTTCACTGGGGAGAATGGCTACCCGACGACTCTGCGCAGTTTCTTCAAAGAGGGTAAACCGGTTGTCCTGAACATGGTTTACTACCGTTGTCCGATGCTTTGCAATCTGGTGTTGAATGCCCAGACCAGCGTTCTCAAGGACCTTGCATGGTCAGCCGGTAACGAGTTTGAGATCGTAACGATTTCGATCGATCCGAAGGAAGGCTTCGATCTGGCGAAATCCAAAAAGAAGTGGTATCTGGACAACTACGGTCGGCCGCAGGCATCGGCTGGCTGGCACTTTCTGACGGACTATCAGGGTAATTCGAAGAGGATCGCGGATCAGGTCGGCTTTAACTACCGGCTGGATCCAAAGACGGAGCAATTCGCTCATGCTGCCGCGATCATTGTGCTGACGCCCGATGGCCGCGTTTCCCGCTATCTGTACGGCCTCAAGTATCAGGCACGTGACATGCGTCTGGCGCTTACCGAAGCGTCGGAAGGCCGGCTTGGAACGGTGACCGACAGGCTCCTGCTTTTCTGTTTCCATTACGATGCGAATGCTAAGTCCTACGTACCGTTTGCACGGAATGTCATGAAGGCCGGCGGCCTTCTTACGATCTTTATTGTCGGATTCATTATGTGGATGATGTGGCGCAAGGACCGTCAGCGATCGGCTGAACTCCGGGTGCCGGATGGGGTGGTTATAACAAGATGAACTGGCTATACGAACTGATCCTGCCAAGGCAGGCTTCGACGCTTGCACCGAATATCGATAATCTGTTCTGGTTTATCACGTGGATAAACGTTGTCTTCTTTGTATTGATCGCCTATCTGGTTATCTCGTTTGTGCGGAAATATCGCCGTCGCTCAGAGACCGATCAGACTCCGCACTTTACCCATCACCAGACGCTGGAGATCATCTGGAGCGTAGTGCCTCTGGTGATTGTTCTGGTTGTCTTCTTCTGGGGTTTCCACGGTTATATGGCCGCACAGGTTGCTCCTGCGAATGCAATCGAAATCCAGGTTACCGGCAAGAAGTGGGTCTGGCAGTTTGAGTATCCCGACGGTATGCGAACCCTGAACTCGTTCCATGTACCTCTGAACCGTCCGGTGCGTCTTGTCATGTCGTCCGAGGATGTGATCCATAGCTTCTTCGTACCGACGTTCCGGATCAAGAAAGATGTCGTTCCCGGTCGCTACAGCGAAGAGTGGTTTACCGCGACTGAGGCCGGCGTGCATCAGGTTTTTTGCACCGAGTATTGCGGCAAGGGCCACTCGGACATGGGCGCGAAGATCTACGTGGACGACGATGCGACCTATCAGAAGTGGCTGATCGAGGGCGACGAAGAAATCAAGAAGATGCCGCTGCCGGAACTGGGTAAGCTTGTCTACGAAAATCGAGGTTGCGCTACGTGTCACTCTCTCGATGGCAGCCGGGGCCAGGGACCGAGCTGGAAGGGCATCTGGGGTCAGGTTCACCAGATGACCGATGGTACTCAGATCAAGGTTGACGAGAACTACATCCGGGAGTCGATCCTGGAACCTAACGCCCACATCGTGGCGGGATACGAACCTGTGATGCCCACTTTCAAGGGTCTCCTTCGCGACCGTGAAGTCTTAGCCGCGATCGAGTACATTAAGACGTTAAAGTAAGCACCCGGTTAATGCAACCGAAGGAATACTAAATGGCCGACGTTATAACAACAAATGTGGTGGCACAAACCGGCCACTACGCGCCGGGCGAGAACTACCTGAATAGCCCGGCAGGCATTATGTCGTGGCTGACCACGGTCGATCACAAGCGGATCGGCATCATGTATCTCTGGTCCATTCTCGCCTTCTTTCTGATTGGGGGCCTGCTGGCACTGCTGGTGCGTATTGAACTCCTCACGCCGAAGCAGACCATCATGACGGCGGAACAGTACAACCAGGTGTTCACGCTTCATGGCGCGATCATGGTCTTCCTGTTTATCATTCCGTCGGTTCCCGCGGCGCTGGGCAACTTCATTCTGCCTCTGATGCTAGGCGCTAAAGACGTTGCGTTTCCCCGGCTGAATCTTGGCAGTTTATACATCTACTGGACAGGTGCCCTGATGGCAGTCGGCGCCATCGTGTTTGGCGGCATCGATACCGGCTGGACGTTCTACACGCCATACTCGACCACCACTGGCGGTGCGGTCAGTCTGATGACGCTCGCTGTCTTCGTGCTTGGCTTCTCTTCCATCCTCACCGGAGTCAACTTTATTGCGACGGTGCACAAACTCCGGGCTCCGGGTATGGGCTGGTTTCAACTGCCTCTTTTCGTCTGGTCGATGTATGCTACCGCGCTGATCCAGATTATGGCGACTCCGGTTCTCGCGATCACGGTGCTCCTGCTATTCATGGAGCGCGTGTTCCACGTGGGTATCTTCGACCCGCGTCTGGGCGGCGACCCGGTTCTGTTCCAGCACTTCTTCTGGTTTTATTCGCACCCGGCAGTCTACATCATGATCGTGCCCGGATTTGCGATTATCTCCGAAATCATCCCGGTTTTCTCGCGCAAGACAATCTTCGGGTATAAGGCCATCGCATTCTCGTCGGTCGCTATCGCCATCGTGGGCTTCCTGGTTTGGGGCCACCACATGTTTGTCAGCGGCCAGTCGTCACTCGCGGGTGCGATCTTCTCGTTTCTGACATTCCTGGTCGCGATTCCTTCTGGCGTTAAGGTGTTCAACTGGCTCGCCACTATGTACCGCGGCTCCATTGACCTGAAGGCGCCGATGCTGTACGCGTGCTCGTTCCTGCTGCTGTTCTCCATTGGTGGTCTGACCGGTATTTACCTCGGCGCCATGGCGGTCGACGTTCATTTGCATGACACTTACTTTGTCGTCGCGCACTTCCATTACGTGATGATGGGCGGCACCGTAATCGCGTTCCTGGGAGGCCTGCATTACTGGTGGCCCAAGATGTTCGGCCGCATGTACAACGAGCGTCTTGCGGCAATTGCCTGCGCGCTGGTATTTATCGGCTTCAACGTGACGTTCTTCACTCAGTTCATTCTTGGCAGCCGTGGTATGCCGCGCCGCTACTATAACTATCTCGATCAGTTCCAGCCTCTGCACGCGTTCTCCACATACGGTTCGTGGATTCTGGGAGCGGGTCTGTTTCTGACTGCCGGTTATCTTCTCGCGACGTTCCGGAAGCCGATGGACGCTCCGGACAATCCATGGGGCGGACGTACGATGGAGTGGGAGGCACAGTCACCGCCGATCACGCACAACTTCCACGGCGACCCTGTCCTCCGACACGGACCTTACGACTATCGCCCAGACAGGCCTAAACAAACCAATGAACCAGTCGCCTACTGAAACCGAACCCGTTGGATCTGAGGTAGACAAATACGGCGAACATCACGCCGAACACGACTCACGTTTGCAGCACCACTTCGCGACGTTCGAACAACAGTTCGACGCCGCGAAGATCGGTATCTGGCTGTTTCTCGCGACAGAGATTCTGATGTTCGGCGGACTGTTTGTAGGCTTTGCCCTGCAACAGTCTGTCCACCCGGACGCGTTTCTCGAAGCACACCATCATCTGGACAAGAAGCTGGGCGCCGTGAACACCGTGGTACTGCTGTTCTCCAGCTTCACGATGGTGATGGCCGTGTGGTCAGCCCAGATGGGCCGTCGCACGCATGTCGCCCGGTATCTGGCAGTGACACTGGCCTGCGCCGCGACATTCCTCGTGGTCAAGTTCTTTGAGTATCACCACAAGTTCGAAGAAGGCCTGCTGCCCGGTCTTTTCTATAGCCACCATGGCGACACGGTTCCGAACCAGTTCATCTTTTTCAGCTTCTACTTCATGATGACGGGCTTGCACGGCATTCACGTGCTGGTCGGCATCGGTCTGATCTCGTGGCTGCTCTGGCGAAATAACAAGGGTGAGTTCGACAGTACCTACTACACGCCTGTCGATCTGGTTGGCCTCTACTGGCACCTTGTCGATCTTGTCTGGATCTATCTGTTCCCGCTGCTGTACCTGATCACCTAGAGAGGACCACAAATCAATGGCAACGGAAGCTATCGATACCACCAACGCCCACACGCATATTGCCAGTGACCCACACCATCCCCATGGCGGGCCGAAAGTCTATGCGACTGTCCTGGGGGGTTTGCTGATTCTGACGATGATCACGGTTGGAGCTTCGTACATCGACTTTGGCGGCGGTACGACCAACGTAATCATCGCGATGCTGATAGCGTCACTCAAGGCATCGCTGGTGGCTCTGTTCTTCATGCACCTGCGCTGGGACCGGCCCCTGAGCGGGATCATCTTTGTCTTCAGCCTATTCTTCCTGGGTCTCTTTCTGATTGGCTGCTATGGTGACAACGCCTCACGCCCGCCAACGCAACCACAGAATCTGAAAGCAATAGGCCCGGGTATGCCAAGCGGTGCACCCGGCGGCCAGATTCCACCAGCTGCAGGTAAGCCTTCCTCAGGCGTCATCGCTTCCCCGACCGCTGCTGGCGTCGCTGCTGCGCCAGCGGGTCAGGCTGCGGCTCCGCAGACTTCCACTCCCCAGGCTCCTGCGCATAAGTAATTGAAG
>JACMLA010000475.1 GCA_014379815.1 Bryobacteraceae bacterium
GACGTTGTAGAACTCTCCCCGCAGGTCGGCACGGTAGTGTTCCGTCACTAAAAACTCTCTTGCCAGCGTGACATCTACCGTTTGCTGAAAAGCTCCACGAAGGACGGATCTGGGCGAGTTCCCGAACTGAAACTGTCGTGGATTTGCGAAAGCTGCCGTGTTGAACCATCTCCCGGGCGTTCGGTCGCCGTTTGAAGGCTCAGGGTCGCCAACCAGGTCAGCCCGCTGAGGGCCAGCGGAAAAGGCGTTGGTTGTATTGGCAAGGGTAACTACCGTAAAGGGAGCGCCGGATTGCCACGTGCCGAAGGCTCCCGCTTTCCAGCCACTGGCTACGGCATCCAGTACGTGATTGAAGCGCACTCGCGGGACCTCGTAGAGTACACTCACGACCGTGCGATAGGGAACGTCCGTGCCCGAGAGCGACTTGTCGAGGCGACGGTTATACGCATCCATGTAACTGTGCGGATCGCCGTATTCGTTAGCCGCCGCCACATCGTCGAGGAACTTCGACCACGTAAAGTGCGCAAGAAACGACAGGCCCTTCGAGAAACGCTTTTCGCCGCGGACATAACCGGCATGGTAGGTCGAATTGCCTATTGCCGGATTGATGATGTAGACGTTGCTGAACTGGGGAAATGGCCGTCGCGCCTGGGCATCCCCGGGTCCCATCAGCGACGGTGCCACCTGGTTCAGGCTAAGGTCATTGGCAGTCAGGTGATGGCTGACGTTTGCCATATAGCCGACTTCGATTACGAGGTCGGTGGCCACTGCGCGCTGCACGTTGAAGTTGTATTGATAAGACAGCGGAGTCGGGCGATTCTGCTCGAAGAAACCGACTGCGAGGGTGGGTCGCTGACCCCGGCCAACAGCACCGAAGCTTGCATCCAGCACTGGTCTATCGGTTACCGGAAAGCCGTCGCGCAGCCTTAATGAGCTCAACAGGTCCGCCTGTGGGACAACCAGCGAGGCCGAAGTCGAGAAGCCCGTTGTTGCTGCGTCTCCGATTGTGTTGCTCACCGTCGGACCAAAAAAGATGCCCCCACCTCCGCGTACGACCGTTTCGCGGGTGAAGGGAAGGCGATAGGCGAACCCGAGTCGCGGGCCGAAATTGTTCCGATCGGTAGCGAAGGCCTGGCGGGGTAACCCGTTTCGACCAGAGAAGGTAACTATACCTGGCGTGCCCGAGACGGGGTTGACTGCATTTTCGTCGAACGAATTCTGCCGGTCCTGATCGACTCTGCGGGGAAGTTCCGCCTCCCACCGTATACCTGCGTTGATCGTCAGGCGATCTGTGACTCGCCAGTCGTCCTGTGCATACCCGGCCCAATAGTAGGCTCGCGATGTGATCTCATCGGACACATTGATACTCGCCGCGTTGACCTCTCCCAAAAGAAAGCTTGCGAACGCATCACCAGTTCCAGCTACACCGGGACGGCTCGTGATTAGAGGCGAAATCGTAAACTGACCTGACGAGGAGCGGTCCCGAATCTCCGTGTTTCTTCCGCGACGGTGTTCAATACCAATCTTCAGCGCATGGCGCCCCTGAAACCACGAAACAGACTCAAGGAATTGAGTATCGCGGATTGGTGTTTGGAACCGGCCAACCTGATTGCTAAGTGCTGCGTAACCTGGAACGGTGAAAATTGGGAAGGCTGCATCACTCACACCCTTGAGGCCTAATGTCGAGGCAAACTTCTGATCGGAGCCATACCGGTCATCAATAAACTTGCGTTGAAAGAACGAGAACTTGAAGTCATTAATCAGAGCTGCGTTGAATGTGTGAGTGTGCCCAACGAGGATGCTCTGGATGCGAACGTCATTGCGATTTGCGTCGGGAGCAGCCTCGGGTCGCGGAAAGGATCCCCGGTTCTCTATAAAGCTGTTATTCAGGTAGTAACGAAAAGTAAGCTGATCGGTGGTGCGCAACTGGTGGTCGACCTTCCCAACAACGATGTCCCGCTTCAGGTTGGAATCGGCATTTGCGGCATAGTTGTTTCCGCCTGAAGCGTTCCCGGCACGGTTCGGTTCAGGCCAGTAACCCAGAATGGCGCGGGATACGGGATCAAACCGATTTTGTGGAATCCGATTGTCAGGAAACGGCTGGCGCTGTGTTCCAGCCGTGGTATCGGGGTCAAAGATCTGTTTTAATTGACCCGATCCGTCGCGAACCTCACTGAAATCGCCATCTCTCTGCGCAAGACCTGGAACCGTCCATAAACCAGCCGTGGATGTTAACTGGCGGGTCTGTTCCCATGTCGCGAAGAAGTGTGTCTTGTCACGACGGATAGGACCACCGGCTGTACCGCCAAACTGATGCATGCGCAGAGGAGCCTTGGTTGGCGAAAAGAAATAGCGCGCGTCAAGGGCACTGTTGCGGAGATATTCGAAGACGCTCCCATGTAACTCGTTAGTGCCCGAGCGGGTCGACAAGGTAATCACGCCACCTGCGGAGTGACCATGCTCGGCCGAGTAGCCATTGCTGATGACACGAAACTCCTGCATGGCGTCCATCGGCAGGCTCGTCATTTGCTGCGGACGGGTCAGGCCGACGGCGTTGGTGACATTGCCTCCATCCAGCGTGAAGTTCTGGTTGCGAGCGCGTCCACCGGCGATTGCAAAAACCGGATAGTTTTCAGCTCCCTGGCCGCTGTCAATCATTACGACCCCCGGTGCGAGGGCTACCAGTGCTGTGGCGGCTCGATTCGGCATTGGCAGGCCGGACACCATCTTTCGACTAACCAGTTGCCCCACGCTGGAGGACTGGGTTTCCGTAACAGGGACCGATGCCTCTACGGTCAGTGTTTCTGAGGTTTGACCGACCAGCAGGACCAAATCGACGGCAACGGTCTGGCTCACCGACAGCACTATCGATTTCCGTATGACCTTGTCGAAGCCGCTTGCCACAGCTTCCAGACGGTAGGTACCTGGAACGAGTGATGATAAACGGTACGCTCCACTCTCATTGCTCTGCGTTCGAAAGGCTGCTCCGGACTCTTCATTTGTCAATGTGATTGCGACTCCGGCAATGGCAGCCGATGTTGTGTCGCTCAGAGTCCCGGTAAGCGAACTCGTTCCGGTCTGAGCCGTCAGGCTTGACGCACCGGCAAACACAGTCAGCAGCAGCCACCTGACTATTTGCAAATCGAATTTAAGCACAATTCTCCTGTAATCATCGAGTCCAATCCAAATTACTTATTAAAGGCTGGGAATTAGAGACAACAACGACAAAAGATATGTGGACGAACCTGTGAAAGTCGGAAAGTAGAGCGATACATTGTGTTCTCGTCCCCTACAGCATACCCGGGAGCCAGGCGATGGTCAAGAGAAATCTATAAACCCGATAGGAAATAGATAATTGGGCGTCAGATGTAGTACATCAGGGCTTCGCGTTGCTTCTCCTGCTCTTTAGCGGAGGCGACAGATGCGCACACATCGGCCAGCGTCGTATGGTCCAGTATCGCGACAATGGCGTCCCGTACCTGCCGCATGACCAGCCGAGTACCGCACTTACTCTCGTCGATGCACTCTTCGCAGCGCCTGTAACCGGTCTCGCTTGCGCAGGGAAGCGGCGCCAGCGGGCCGTCGATGTAACGGATAATATTGCCTATGGTGATCGAGTCGGGTGGAGCTGCCAGCTGATAACCGCCGCCCTTCCCCTTCTTGCTATCGACCACGCCCCTCTGCTTCAGCTCCCAAAGAATCACTTCCAGAAACTTGCGTGGAATCTGCTCCTTTTCGCTCAAAGACGCTATCAGCACAGGGCCCGCTCCATACTGATCGGTCAGCGAGTACAGGGCGCGAAGGGCATACTTACATTTCTGGGAGAGAGTTTTCACGGTAGTCGGGGTTCCTCAGCCAAGCTGAAGGTTAGCAGCGGCGATCTGCTCGATGGCAGCAGCTGCCTTCTCTGCGCCGTCTTCCAGTTTCACCTGCTTGCTGACGCTGGCAGCTTTTGAGGAATACGCTGGATTCTCGAGCAATTCAGCCAGCATTGTCGCAGCCGTTTCGGGGACGTACTTCTCTATTGGCAGTGACAAGCCTGTACCGAGTTTTCGAACCCTTTCCGCATTGTCCGGCTGATCGAATCCAAAAGGCACAACCAGCATAGGTCTTCCTGCTCTCAGAGCCTGCGCAGTGGTGCCGATGCCGCCCTGATGCACCACCACAGCAGAGTAAGGAAAAACGTTCGCGTAGGGAGCATAACCAGCGACGAAGAACTGGTCGGAACGACCTGTTAGCTGCTTTGCGCGTGCTGCATCTGGTCCAAGCAGGAAGAGAGCGCGCTGCCCCAGCTGCTTGACTGCCTGCAAACTGCGTTCGAAGAACGCGCCTGGTCTCTGGCTGACCCCGGTTCCCAGGGTGAACAGAATTGGTGGTGTGCCCGAGGCAATGAATGTGTGAAGCTCGGGGTCTGAACCATAGATGGGATCGTCGTCATCATGCCAGGCAAATCCGGTCTGAACCAGAGGCTGCGGCCAGTCGTCCTGGGGTGCCGCGAGCACTGGAGAAAACAATGCCAGGTTTCCGAACGGCGAGAAACCGGAGTCAACTACTGGCGATCCTGCAGGCTCCGGCAGCCCGAGTTCGCGACAAAACTGGTAAACCGGTTTCGCCCATTGTTTTGTCTGCTGTCTTGCCAGCCAGAAGAA
>JACMLA010000476.1 GCA_014379815.1 Bryobacteraceae bacterium
AAGTTTCAGGCGGCCAGTTTGGCTCTCCGTACGTGTTGGTCGATCTCGCTCTCGATCTTCTGGAAAGCTCGTTGGAGATCGGGTGACAAAGGAGGACCGTTGGGTAAGATACGCGCCACTCCCGGACGATACAGCCGGGCATGAACGCGGGTGAAGTATAAGGCTGCGCGCAACCCGAAATCGGTGACGCGGTAACGGTGGGTCTTTGGAATTCTCTCGATCATGGCGTGCAAGCGCAGGCGTCTTAAGTCGTAGGTCATTCTTCCTTGGGTGATCATGTTGGGCGATTGCCCGGTGAGCAAGGCGAGTTGCTCTCGCAAATCACGGTTGGCGAAACCGCAGGGAAGCAGACGAAACCAGACCAGCAGATGCCACAATGCCAGCACACGCAGATCGGTAGTGCGTAAAGCCGAGGTGCGTTGACCGTTCACCTCCACCGGTTGATTCAACTGGTGCAGCGTTTCTTCTCCCATCGCGCAGTCATGGCTGAGGCGTTGGACTTCGAGTAAACGTCGGTTGGCTTGAAAGCCGACTTGCCGCAGTGCCGGCAGGTTACACAGCCGTTTGCCGATGGAGAAGTCGCGCGTGTTGTTGACAGTGGTCTCGGTCCGTGCACCGACCTCAGGCACGTCCGGGACCTGTTTGAAGTACTGTTTGATGCGGGAGTTCTTGTAATCAACGTGCAGCGATGGGATCACCCCGTCTGTCAGCACGCGCGTCCGAAACCGTCCGGGAGTTCGCTTCGTCACTCGGCGGTTGAAGATAAGTTGCACCATGTCTGGCCGCCCGATGTCGAGATTCTCCCGGATGATTTCTTCAAACAGGATGCGTCCGTGCAGCGGGCGGTCCAGAATCTGGGTGAGGGAGAATTCCACCTGAAGCATCGAGATGTCGTAGCGGTATCCGGCCTCCCGGTCCGGCGCGGTGAAAGGATGCGGCAGCCGTGACAGCCAGCGGCGAAGCAGACCGTCGATATGCTGCGGTCCCATTTCCTCACAGATCGTCTGCAGCCGCTCGGGGTCTTCGCAGGAAACGAATCCGTTGTCCAGCGCCTTGAACCCAATCCCTTCCCGGCGAAGCTGGCATTTCGCGTACTCGTGTCCGTTCAGGCAAAGTTTGGCGTTGTACGGAAAGTAGGAGGCGAACTTGAGGAAGAATGGACCGAAATCCTGATCCAGACAGTACCAGTAATAATTATTGACCATCGCGGTAGATCGGACGATCCATGGATAGCTCTGGCCGGTTTGCGGATTCCGCCGCTTCTCCGTCCGGAAGACCGGCGTTTTCTCCTGCGCTTTGCCGAGCAGTACCACCCCTTCGGTCTTGCCGAATCGCGCCAAATGCTCGGCCATCACCTCGTCCTTCCGCTGGCCTTTGCGGAATTGCACCACGGGAATCTGTTCCTGCCTGGTAAACCGCTCCGTCCCCGCCACGAAGTTCTTCGTTATCGGATCCATCAGCGCCGAGGAAGCGAACGGATGACCGCGGTGGCTGCGAAAGAACTTCACCACTCCGCTTTCGCACTGCAGTGCAGGCACGTAGACGTTCAGGTACATCCGGTCGATGCACTCCAGCTCAAATGTCACATGGTTATTGAGGATCTCGGCTACACTTTGTGGTACGCTCATTTTCGGCTCCGGTTGGCTCCGGTCCTTCGGGATCAATCGCCGCTTCGTGCGGCTCATATCATCGGCAGGAAACTGTTCCGTCAGTTTCTTCGGCCAGCCGGAGCCTCTTCGGATTATCCATTACCGCTCAAGCGAAAACACTGTACATCTTGTCGGTCTGAGGCGAAGCCTCGTTAGTCGTATACCGCAGAGACAGCTGGTGTCAAATCGATTCGGCCGCATCGTTCTCAGTCGACCGGTGCATTGGCGATTGCCATGTGTCCGGGAGAAGTGTCAGCCTGTAAAGTCCCATTGCTCGACATCTGCCGTCCGCTTCTGTCCTGCGCACCAGGCGTATCCAGTAGAACTGCAGTAGTCCTTCTTCAGCGCATAAGCCGAGCCCAGGGACACCCGGAAAACCC
>JACMLA010000061.1 GCA_014379815.1 Bryobacteraceae bacterium
CGCCGACTTCTGGGCGCGCAACATGTCGCTGGTATCCTCGAGCACGATTACAAAGCCAGGCTTGAGGCGATCTTCGAGCGCTGCAATCGTTAGAGATAAGTGCATGACCTTGTCGTCGCGTCGAAGTTCCAGCTGGCTGGCGGCGACCTTCAACCGCCGCGCCCGATTCATCAGATAACGTATCTCCGCCAGGTCCTCGGGCTGGAAGAGATCCTTGATCGTCATTGCTGAATCGACTTTGTCGGCAGGCAACAGGCCTTTGAGGGCCCGGTTCACCGCCTGAATTTGACCTTCGGCAGAGATGGAAATGACGCCGGTCGGAATACTTTCCAGAATTGCTTCCGTAAACTGGCGACGCTGTTCGAGCTCGCGACTGTTTGCTTCGAGTTCGCGGGTCATCTCGTTGAAAGCTCGGACCAGCGTTGCCAGTTCGTCGATCGCATCCACCTCAACGCGAAATCCGAGATTGCCGCGCCGGACTTCCTGAGCTGCGCCGAGAAGCGCGGAAATCGGAACGCTGATCTGCCTCGCCAAAAACAGAGCCAGCCACGTGGCTACGAACAAAACGAAAAGGGCAATTAGCGTAAGCAGCTGAAGATAAAGGTTGCGGGCGTTCTTCTTCTCTCCGTTGAGCCGGTTGTAACGGCTGACCGATTCCTGAATGCTGCGCTGAGTCTCAGCAAGGTCCAGTGGAAGCAGAGTGGTGACCAAAACATCCCCACGCCGAGCCTCCACTGTGCGCCGGCCTGCCGATGATTGACCGCAAAGCCGAAGCGGAGGACGGCCAATCGGCTGAATCACGACGGCCGCAAGCGCCCGATCGAGGCACACGGACTGGATGGAATCCATCGCACCGGTACCTTCCCGGGCCTGCGCCGTTTGCGGAAGAGTCGAGATCCAGTCGGCCAAAGCGGCAGCCTTTTCGAGTGCCTCACGATCGATGGCGAGGCCAACGGCGACAAGGTCCATTTTGATGTCTTCAGCGGGTCTGGTAAACCACTTATCCAGATTCCGATTCATGACCCCGAAGCTGAAGACGACCAGGAAAACGACTGGAGTAATTGTCAGCAGAAGCGCGCCCAGCACCAGCTTGGTCCGGATTCGCGAGCCTTCGCGGTTCCGGTGACGCTCCACCCAAAGCTTCACAAAACTGCGGGCGAGCATAAATCCGAGCGTGACCGTGAGGATAAATATCAGGGTCGAAACACCCCAAACCACCAGGATCCCCTCGGGGCTGGCCGGACCGTAATTGCCAAACGAGAACGAGCTTTGCCACACGACAAGGCCGACAAGAATTGCCAGCAGAAGTGTTCCGCCCGTGTATAGAAGTCGCTTGCGCATTAAGTTGATGCTTCTTGAATTATATGAGAATTCCAGGAGACTTCTGGCCTTGAATCCGCACCCGATCTAAGGAAACATAATTCTGAACGAGGGTGGTGGAACTGTGTACAGTCTTGACGTCAGGACTTTTGCTGGCAAACGTATCGAACCTAAACCCTCGGGGATGCCAAAGCTCAGAACTTACGCGGCGTTACTGCCCGCGGTTTTGATTGTGTCACTGCTATTTCCATACAATCTTCAGGCGCAGGCGATCGACGGCAACTTAACGGGTACGGTCCTTGACGCGGCGGGCGCGTCGATACCAGAGGCCTCCATCGCCGCGGAAAACTCAGCAACCGGTGTCCGATACAGCACCACCTCCGATCTGAGCGGCGCCTATCGGATTAATAACGTTCCCGTCGGAATTTACTCTGTTTCAGCGATGGCGGTGGGATTCCAGAAGGTTCGTCTCGAGAAAGTCATCGTTGAGCTGAATCGGACCAGCACGACTGTTATTACTCTGCAGGTTGGAAACGTCAGTGAATCGGTGACGGTGACCGAAGCGTTTGCTGCTGTCGACGTCACGACGTCTCAGCTGCAGTCGACGTACGCCCGCCGGCAAGTGCTTGATCTGCCCATGACGGCGCATCTGCTGGGGGCCAACAATCTTTCACTTCTAAGCGCGGGTGTCGCGGGGTCCGGAGGATATGGAGCTGGCGAAGGCCCGTCTGTGGGAGGTCAACGTCCGCGGAACAACAGTTTCAATATCGAAGGTGTCGACAATAATCGCAAGGATGTGACCGGCAGCCTGACGATGATTTCAAACGAGGCTGTGGCGGAATTTACTCTGCTGCAAAATCAGTACAGCGCCGAATTCGGGCACTCCGGCGGCGGGGTCTTCAACACCATCCTGAAAAGCGGTACTAACACTCTGCATGGCGCCGCCTACGAGTACCTGCAGAACCGCAATCTGAATGCGGTCGATCAGGCGGATGCGCGTCAGGGATTTCGCAGCAACCAGCGTTTGGACAACAATCGATTCGGTGGCAACATCAGCGGCCCGATTGTACGGAACAAGCTGTTCTATTTCGGCCAGCTGGAATATCAGCCCATCGGATTTGCTTCGAGCCCAGCCGCCCCCACCTTTGCTCCAACGGCTGACGGGTATCGGACTTTGCAGTCATTACCGGGAGTCTCGAAGGCCAATTTGGGCGTCCTGCAGACGTATTTGACTGCTGCTCCGTCCGCCACCCAGACGACTCCAGTGGGAGGCGTCAACATCCCGATCGGGGTGATACCAATCGCGTTCCCAGCGTTCCAGAATACCCGTAGCTGGATCGTGAGCTCGGACTACAGTCCTGGGTCTCGCGACCAGATTCGCGGACGGTTCGTCAGCCGCCCGACTTCGGGTGTGGATGGAAGCACGGTACCTGGGCTTCCGGCGTTCCTGAATTCACGCGGCACCACGACAA
>JACMLA010000477.1 GCA_014379815.1 Bryobacteraceae bacterium
ATTGGCGCAGGTACCCGCGTCGTTTTCATGTGGAAGGCTTTGCGCAGATCACCAAGGCCGTTGTAACCCAGCTGACCGTGTTTTAGTGTATGCGCGGGTGTGACGCACGCCGTGACGACTGATTGTCCCCGAAGAACGGCGATTGCGGAAACTTGCCGCGCCTTTCTTTTGGCAGCCGGCCGTCAGCACCTTAGTGGACGAGAACCGGACACACCGGGTACCGGAACGTGCGTACTTAAAAACAACGTGAGCGAATTTCAGAAGGCACCGGGAGAACGATCGACATCTTTGGGGGCGGCTCCGACTACGGAATCCGGGACGGTCGGCTACAGCGGAGAAACATGCAACCCTTCCTGTGAGGAGTGTGCTTCCGCACCTAAAGCCGCGAAGTCAAAGGTGTCGGTTTACGATCCGGCTATTTTGAGCCGTCAGTCTCTGCCCAGGCGATTACCTTCCTCGCAACGTCCTTTCCTAGTCGTGTCCCGGCCTGATTGTCCATCTCGAAATGAATACCCGCCCAGATGCGGGAGTCTCCGGCTTCTTTAGCCAGTGCCCGGATTGCCTCGGCTCGCTGCGGAAACACGTACGCTGCCACTTCCGCCCGCGCCCAGGAAACGTGGAATGATTCGACGGATAGCCTGGGAAGTTAGGCGCCGGGAAGAGCGGGACAATGGACGTGTCCAGTTGAGCTGGCCGAAGATACCAGTACGCAAACTTTGCGTCCTGCGAGGCAATGTAGGAATCCCAGCCGGCGACACCGACCAGCGCGTACGCACGTGCCGCTGCCGCAGGGTCAGCCTCCATCCTGTCCTCCAGCATCCAGCGCCCAAGCTGCATAAAGATCCACGGGTAAACGCCTTCCTGAGTCTGCCAGTAGAGCGCGCGTGCATTGGTGAATATATTCGGCGTACTGAGTTCCCGGGAAAAGGTCCGGACTGCTGCCAACTCTGACAGGACCTGCGGAGAATCGCACTCGGGAGGTGGAGAAGGCCGGAACTCCGATGCCGAGGTGAGCAGCAGCGGCTTCCACTGGCTGCCTGTCACGTTGGCGGGGTTGGTGCCGGTCCACATGCATTTGCCTTTGGGGATCTCACCATTCCAGACTGCATCGGAATTGTCGAGCCGCGCCTTTGCGATCACTTGTTCGGCGACACGCCGGCCGAGCTCCATACCTGCCTCGTAGTCAGAAGGGTACTCCACCCCGGCGTACAGCCGCGACTTGCCCGCCTCTTCGGCGAGTTGCTGAAAATATCTGGACTCTGGCGGATACAGGTAAGCGAGCACGTATGCTGCTGCGAAGGCCGTGGCGGCGTAATCCGAGGGATACGACGAACTGGCGGGCGTGGCGACGCGCGGCTGAATTCCCCCGCCGCCCGGGCGTGGGCGCTGGTACTTCCGCTTTGCATTTTCGACGGCGATCGTGACGTCGTATATAGCCAGCGGAACGTAGGTGAATGCGCGGAACGGCGATCCGATGGCTTGCCCGTTAATCATCCGGTTGGCCATCAGATCCATCCAGCGAAGCGAAGGTGGGCCGGCATTCCAGTACAGAATCTGATCGACGATACGGGGGTCGGTTTCAGCTGAAGCCGCGCGCAGCCACGATAGTTCTCCGGCGGTTGCCGTGCTATTGGGTGGTGCGGGTACCTCATGGGCGCTGCCCGACGGCAGGATCCAGGTTTTCCAGTCCCCAGGGTTCGGACGTTGTGCGGCGGCACCGACACAGGTCAGCGCTGCAATGACGAATAGCCGGACTTTTGGCATGGTATGTCTTCCTTGTAAGAGTTGGCCACGGGGTGCGGGGTTTGGTAAAAGGCGTGTCCATAAGAGTCGTGGCGCTATCACAGCGACTGTATGGGCAAACGGCAGATGTTGCATGTTAACTGGCTGCAAATTCCTCGTATACCGTTCAATGCCCTGAAAGCAGGCAAGTTGAGCGCTTATGTTACTTGCCGGTACTATCTGCATATGCGGCGCTTTGGAAACTTCGAGGTAGATTTCAAAATGTCCGAGTTGCGGAAAAGCGGCGTTCGTATCCGCATTCAGGATCAGCAGATGCGAATTCTGCAATGCCTGATGGAAACCCCCGGCGAAGTAGTAACTCGTGACGTCCTGCGTCAGCGCCTCTGGCCTTCCGATACCTTCGTCGATTTCGACCGCAGTCTCAACGTTGCGGTTGCAAAGCTGCGGCAAACTCTGCTGGACTCAGCCGATCAGCCCCGCTACATCGAAACGGTGTCCCGCAAAGGGTATCGGTTTATCGCTCCAGTGCTCGACGCGCCGGCGCAGCCCAATCTGGTCGAGCCGCCGATTTCTGCCCAGCCGGCTACGTCCAGCGCTCGTTCGCCGATACCGTCCCGCCACCCTTTGAGGCTCGGAACAGTCGCTGTCCTGGCTGCGTGTCTCGCAGGGTGGTCCGTCTGGCTCTGGCCACGGTCTGAGGCAGATACTCGTCTCGTTCAGCTGGATCTCGAAGTCGGTAAACTCGTGTCCCAGCCTGCGGTTTCACCCGACGGGAAGACCTTGGCCTTTATTGCGGATGGCCGACTCGCCCTGCGGCGTCTTGATCAGAGCTTGGTTACCATGCTGCCCGCCACAGAAGGAGCCTCATCGCCTTTCTTTTCCGCGGACGGCAGAGAGGTTGCCTTTTTTGCGAAACGCAAGCTCCACAAGATCTCGACTGACGGCGGAAATCCGGTGATCCTTTGCGATGCGCCACTCGAGCGCGGAGGCACCTGGACCGAGGACGGGTACATCATCGCGGCGCTGGGCGAAACGGGCTCACTTTCCAGAGTCCCTGCCCAGGGTGGAACGCCGGAGCTCTTCACTCTCGTGAACGGCCACAATACGTTCGTTACTCAGCACAGCCGTCCGCGTGCTTTGCCCGGAGCCGCGGGCGTGCTGTATGTCTCAGGCACCGGCGTCGGTGAAGGAAATCTCTTCGCGAAGCCGCTCCGCGGAGGAGAAGAGCGGAATGTGATCGATCACGCGTCCGGTGGCTGGTATCTCGCGAGCGGCCACGTGCTATTCCTGCGCGGACAAACCCTGTTCTCGGCTCCATTTGATCTGCGCAGTTTGAAACTAACAGGGCAACCTGTGCCGCTGATCGAGGGTGTAATGCACGACTTCTTTCGCGGAGGCGATGTCGATGCGTCCTCTTCCGGCACGCTGGTGTACCGAACGGGCGCGGTAGCCGGCAGCCGAATGGCTGTCTGGTTGGCCCGTTCTGAGGTCGCGGTTCCGGCTCTGGCGTTTCCCGGATCTTACAGTGCCCCGCGGCTCTCGCCTGATGGACGTCGGCTCGCAGTCTCCTCGGGATCGCCGGGCGCCCTGGAGATTTGGATCTCTGATCTTCGAACGGGCAGGATGACTCTTTTCTCATACGGTCCCGCCCAGTGCTGTCCCTTGTGGAGTCCCGACGGAGAATTCATAGTGTTCAGCTCGGGCCGCTCGCTTGCCTGGGCACGCACCGACGGCTCCGGCAAAGTCAGAGTACTTGAATTGGAGCGAGGTAGCGTTTCTGTTCCGTGGTCATTCTCTCCCGATGGCCGCTTTATCGCTTTTCATCGAAACCAGGCCGGTACGGGCTACGATTTGTGGATCGTTCCTGTTACTCGAAACGGTGCTGGTATGGAACTTGACTCGCCCAGGCCTCTGATAGTCCGACCAGGTATTCAGGCCGCACCAGCCATCTCGCCTGATGGCCGTTGGCTGGCATACGCCTCTGACGAGTCCGGGCGATTTGAAGTGTATGTCACCAGGTTCCTCCCTGATGGCAAGGTAGCAGATCGCATTTGGCGGGTTTCCACGGAGGGCGGCAGGGCGCCGAAGTGGGACCATCCTGGCGGCCGAATCTTCTTTCGTTCAATCGATGACCGGATTATGGCTGTCGCCGTCAACGTGAACAGCCA
>JACMLA010000478.1 GCA_014379815.1 Bryobacteraceae bacterium
GAGATGCATTGTCGCGGCCAGCTGATGCTCATAGAACGAATGCTGGGCATCGTGCCGCATCTGACTCGGAAATACGCCGAGATGGAGCGGGAGATGAGAGAGGCAGCTGAAAAGAAATCCGGGCAAACGGCGCAGGCCTGAACTTCGACCTCTGGGCAAACCGGTAAGTCGCCGTGCCCACCGTCTTGCTTGAATACGGGACGATTGTCATTATGGAGGTCATGCAAACTGTCTTCGAGGCAGCAGGTGGCAACGACGGCCTGCGCGATCTTGCCGGCGCCTGGCAGCTTGCGAGAGGCTCTATAACGAGCTGAAAACTACCTGGCGAACTTTTCGCGATAGTCTACGCGGAAGCGTGTACGAGGCTGAGTTCAAGAATCAAGTCATGAGACGTAAAGAGCCATATCCGAATGGTACGGCATCGGAGTACAGCTCGTACAACTTGGATTGAGCTTGCGTAGGAGCATATGAAACTCGACGATCGGCTGTACCTCGAGACAGACGATGCCTGTGCCATTTGTGGGCTGCGGGGTGTTTCGGTGCTGACGATTCACCACATTGATGGCAACAGTGGGAACAACGTGTATGACAACATGATCGTGCTCTGCCACAACTGCCACCATCGGTATCACCAAAACAAGGGCATCTCGGGACAGCAAATCACAGATCGCAAGCGCCACCTGATATTAAAGACGCTGACGCAATATGGTTTGAATGCTTTGAAAATTGCCGACCGTAACGGTTTCGGCGTCGTGGCGATGCCATTTCTCCTCTATCATCTGGTTGATCTGGGATACCTAGCGAAAGAGGAGAACCAGATGGGCTACGGCGATCAGGAAGACGCGACAGCCCGATTCGCTATAACAGGAAAGGGCAAGGAGATCCTGAGAAGGTTCTTCCCGTATCCCGTGCACAATCACGCGCTTTTGGGGTATTCCTTGGCATTCACGACAGCGCAGCGTGTAAGTGGCCTTGGATGCGTGGTCGGCTATCCGGAAGCTGGCCTGCAAGTCCGTCGCCGTGATTGATTCCACACAAGCGAAGCGGAGCCGCAACAATTCCCACTTACACCCCAGCGGCTGTTTGAAGAGCGACCTGCTCCTCCGTGGGTTCCGCTCAACAATACCAGGGCTCGTCCAGATACGGGATGGCGGCCCGCGGGACCAGATTGAAGTTCTCAACCGGCGCGGTCCCATGGGCGATCTCCCATATCTTCCCGAAGGTGACGGCTCGAGGACGTCCCTGTTTCTGTCCCTCGGATACGGCCGCGAGCACCTTGACCGCCAGGGCGTCCACCTGCCGGTCGGGGTGCTGCCAGCGATGAAGGAGACCCGCTTGCTCGAAGGGACCGGCCAGCCTCGCAATTTCGGGCAGTTCCAACAGCAGCGACCCAGCGGGAATCAGCAGCCGAAGAGCGAGCTGAACCGGGCTGACCTGCTCAACCAGATCGAGTTCGCGCAGCGTCCGCAACAGTTCCCGAAAGGATTCCTCCGTTGTCCAGGGCGTAAACGGAATGAACGTCGGAGCCAGGGTCAACCCCAGTTCGCGGAACATCCGGACCACCTGGATGAAGTCCGCGCGCGTGTGTCCCTTCTGCAACTTCAGCAGCACATCATCCTGCAGACTCTCGACTGCGCTCGTCACAAAAAGGCATCCTGTCGACTTCAACACAGGCAGAAGGCTCCGCTGCTGAAGCAGATGCTCAACCTTGATCGTGACATCGTACGTAACATCCGGGTATTCGGAGTGGAGCTGCTCGACGATGCGGCGCGCGTGCCCGGGCCCGTTGAAGAAGTCCGGATCGCCAAAGCTGATATGTTCGGCCCCGGCTTGAACCTGTCGCCGGATGTCCTCCAGAACCACTTCGTGCTGGACAATCCGAAACACTCCCTGGTAGACGGGCACTACAGGGCAGTGGCGGCACAGGTGCTTACAACCCCGGCTGGCTTCCGTTTGGCCAACTCGCTTGCTGGTCGTCCCAACCCTCAAACGGGCATAGCGCCCCAGTACTGGCAGCAGACTCCGGTCCGGCACGCGAAACTGAAGGCGGTCCATTGAGAATGAATCCGCTTGCGATCCCTCACCGCTCGCCAGCTGAACAAGGCCCGCTTCAAACTCGCCTCCAATGATGGTCCGCACACCCAGGCTCTTGAGGAACTCCGCATTCAAGGGCGCGTACAGCCCGTAGCAGCAGAGGTGCGCGACTGCGTTCAGCCGCCGGATTCTAGGGATCAATGGGATCGCCAAGCGGGTTGTGAGCGGGCGCGTGCTCGTCGTCACCGGGACCGGCACC
>JACMLA010000479.1 GCA_014379815.1 Bryobacteraceae bacterium
CCCCGAAGTGTTCAAAGGACGAACGCTCACGTACGCCGGCAGATGGATCTACAAATTTGAAGAGGCCGCGCGCCGGGGTGCATTGGGTTGCGTGATCATCCACACAACGCCGACGGCGGGATACGGATGGCAAGTGGTACGGAATTCCTGGAGCAAAGAGGACCCGCAGATGCAGTTGGAACCGGGTAAGTATGCGCTCGCGTTCGCAGGCTGGCTGACTCAGGAAGCAGGCAGTAAACTTTTGGGAATGTCCGGCAAAAGCATCGAAGAGTTGATGAAAGCGGCCGATTCGCGTGACTTCCGTCCCATGCCACTTGGCATCCGGCTAAAGGGACATTTGAATGCTAAGATTCGCCAGATCCAGAGCCGCAATGTTCTGGGGCAAGTTGAGGGAAGCGATCCGAAGCAGAAGAATGAATTTGTCATGTTCAGCGCGCACTGGGATCACCTTGGTATCGCGCTTCCTGTAAACGGAGATGAGATTTATAATGGCGCGATCGACAATGCAACCGGGTGCGGTGTGGTGCTGGAACAGGCGAGGGCGTTTGCACAACTCGGGCAAAAACCAAAACGCTCCATCATGTTCGCATTCTGGACGGCAGAGGAGAGCGGATTGCGTGGAGCTGAGTTCTACGCCGCACATCCCGTCCAGCCGCTGAACAAGATTGCAGTCAACATCAATTACGATGCACTGCGCCCTTCGGGACGAACCCGCGACATCGTGGTGACCGGAGCAGAACGCACCTCGTCGTATCCAATGGTGCAGGAGGCGGCCCGGCGATTTGACCTCGAAATAGCGACTGACGCTCATCCGGAACAAGGGAGCTTTTATCGTTCGGATCACTTTATGCTGGCGCGCGCCGGAGTGCCTGCTTTCAAAGTTTCGCCAGGGCCTAAGGAGCATGGCAAGCCAGACAAATTTTCAGAAGCAGCGTTCCTCGAGTTCAACACGAAGCACTACCATCAGCCGAGCGATCAGTTTCAGGAGGACTGGGATTTTGCCAGTCTGGAGCAGTCCGCTCGGTTCGGATTTCTGCTGGGGCTGAATGTCGCAAACAGCGAGCCTTTGCCTCGTTGGAATGCCGGCGACGAGTTTGCAGTGAGCGGGCGGTAAGTCGAAAAGGCAGACCGGTTTGTAACGCCGGCCTGCCTCTTCTGCACATCAGAACTGAATACGCATGACGAGCTGCACTGTACGAGGATCACGCACTGCATTGACTGCGCCAAACCCAACAGGGTTGTCCCATCGTCCCGTAGCCTCATTAAACCGCGGCAGGTTCGTCGGTGTCGGATTGTTAAGACCGGAGTAGTTCAGAGTCCGGTTGTAGTCAGAAAACTGAGTATGGTTGAAGACGTTGAAGGCGTCGAAGCGGAACTGCAGGCGTGCCCGCTCGACAATGGAGATCGTCTTCTGAAGTGACATATTCCAGTTGTTGACACCCGGTCTGAGGAAATAGCGATTGGGTGCGTCGAGTCCAACAGAGCCAACTACCGGAATCCGGAACGCATCCGGGTTGATGTTGAAGTAGGGACCGCCAGCAACTCCTTTGGTCGGATCGCCGACCAGACGGACACGAGCGCCTTCGGTGAAAGAGCCGGTGAGGATCTGGTTATTGACTCCGGTGATGCCAAAGCCAATACTGTCGGGTTGGCCGCTCAGGAATTGATAGATACCGGAAAGTTGCCATGCACCGAAGGCTGCTTTCGCGATTCGGTTGCCTTTCAGTGGGGTGGGAATCTCGTAGATGAAGTTCACCGCAAGATTGTGCTTGCGATGGAAATCCGCGAGGCCATAAAAGCCCTGACGATTCTTGTCATCTATCCGCGCAAAGTCGCCATCGCCGCTGGCTGTCGTTAGCGCACGACTCCATGTATACGAGAGATCAAAGAACAGATCGCGGGCCAGTCGCCGGTTAGCACTCACCTGAAGCGAGTTGTAATTAGCATTGGCGTCCGCTTTGAAGAGTCGGATATCTCCAAAGCCTGGGTATGGCCGGTAGAAGTTGGCATCATTCAGTCCGGCGTTCTCCGGGCGGAAGAATGCACCGTACGGAATGGCGTTCAGATTAATTTGATTCTGCAGATGGCGTGACTGAGAACCTACGTAGGCAACGTCAAGAACGAAGTCGCCGGGCAACCTCTTCTGAATGCCAAAGTTGTACGAGAACACAGTCGGTACCTGGCCGTTATAGTCGAAGGCATTCAGCGACGGCGGGCCGATCAGGGCAGTTGCGGGGTCGATCTGACTGGCGTAGCCAAACGTAAGTTGGGCTGGAAGAGCAGTCGGAGGATTGTTCAACATCGAGAAAACGCGATTGCCCTGATAGCGATCGAAGTAGATGCCTCCGCCAGTGCGGATAACAAAAGTTTGATCCCCAAGTACATCCCAGGCGATGCCAACCCGCGGACCCCAGTGAATCCCACGGTTCTTGATCAGGCCTTTTTCGATGTCCTTTCCCGCCTGCACGATTCCGTTCAGAATGTTGCCGCTGTTGGGGACGATTCGGCCAACCGCGAAGGAGGGCAATGTCTGTCCTGTTCTGCGGTCTATAGCTCCGGTAAGAGCACCAGAGGCACTGTAGACAGGGTAGTAAAGGCGAACCGCCTGAGCCGGATCGTACCGTTCACGAAGCCAGCTTGCCGTCTGCAGGGACTGATCGTATTGCGGTTGAATCAGAGCCATTCGCAGACCATAGTCAAGCGTCAGTCGGCGCGCCACCTTCCAGGTATCCTGGGCGTACCATTCGACATTCCAGTAGCGATACTCGCCGGTCGCGTACTTGTTGTTTTGACGGAACGTCTGATAGATGCCAAGTGCGGCATTGGAAAAACCGTAACCCGTGTCAAAAGGATTGGCGGGCGAGTCGCCGAAATCGTAGAACCCGTTGGGATCGCCGTCGGGACTTTGATTCTTGCGGCTGTGCTGCATGTAGATACCGAACTTGAGCAGGTGGGAGCCCTGGACACGGCTGAAATTGTCGATGATGTCAATCGTGTTGTTGAAGTTAACAAAAGGTGCGCGGCCGGTACCGTAGCTGTTGCTGTTGTTGATTTTCGTTCCGCCGTAACCGAAGCTGGGAATGTAGTTGTCCTGCACCGCGCTCGGGTAAAGCACCGGAAGATCGATTCCAGTGGTCTGCTTCGAAAGGACGGAAGCTCCTGCTGTGGGCGCAATCAGAATGTCGTTTTTGCCATACCCGAAGGTAAACTCATTGGTCATGACGGGGCTAAGCAGAGTGGTAAATCCCGCCGCGAAGCTCTTGCCTGGCCGGGCGTCAGTGATCGGAATCAGAGGAAGATTCGAGCCAAGTACAAAAGATCCGTAGGGCGTCGTGGTCGAGTTCTTGTTATTGATGTAATGCGTAAAGACACGCATGTTGGAAGTAATGTTGTAGTCGACGCGGATTAGGTCTTCGCGCCGGGGTTTACCAGTCGAGATTTGCGATTCGAGGTTGTAGTCGCGAGTGATGTTCTTGTCGACGGTGGGCGCCGGAAAGAAA
>JACMLA010000480.1 GCA_014379815.1 Bryobacteraceae bacterium
AACTTCAACCACAATCGAATTTCCCGATTCTATCCCACGCACCTGAATGCGACCGCCCACGCGAGTGTACTTGAGCGCGTTCTGGATCAGGTTGGATAGCGCCGAGAGGAAGAGCTGCGAATCCGCTTCGATCATCAGCGCGGGATCGATCTTGATTTCCAAAGTCTGGTCTTTCGATCGCGCTTCGACAAGCGCGGTAATCGAAATCTGATCAACAAGCTGCAGGAGATTCGACGATTCAAAATGGACCGAAGGATCCACCCGCAAGCGGACCTCCGTCAAGGATCGATTGACCAGCGTACCAATCCGCTGCAGGCTTCGTTCCAGAACGCGGCCGGTGCTTCCGCTGAAACCGACGGTTCCGTTCTTGATCAATTGGAGGGAAATGTTGGCGTTGCCGAGCGCGTTTCGAAGCTCGTGGGCCAGCGACCCGAACTGTTCGTCTTCCTGCGTTTGGCGTTTTGATTCGAATCCTGAGACGGCTCCCGCAATGGCGATGTCTAGGCAGCGGTTCAGATCCCGGAATTCGTTGGGCTTGATGTTGATGTCCTTTTCGGTCGCCAGTTCGGTGATGGACTGGCACATGGCGCCGTAGGAGTGGACGACGTGCGTGAGCGTGTAGCCCAGCCGCTGCAGTTCCACGCCATGTACGCCGCCCGCATCCGTCAGCGCTGTGTCGCTGGCGCTGGAGTTCAGCCTGATGACGCGCGAGCCTTCGCGCTGGCTTTCGAAGGATGCCGAAACATCGCTAGGAAGTGGAGCCGTGATGGGTGGCGCCGTGATGTGCGTGGGCAATTCCTGTTCGAACCGAAGGACGTTTAAAAGCTGCGCATAGAACAAAGGCAGGCCCTCTCGGAGCTGCCCGGAACTCGGCCGGATTCCCGCAAGCGCGAGCGATTTCTCTTCGGTCTTCGCGAGAATATCGTCGCGATTCTTCAAAAGGAATTCATGGAGCATACAATGTCCTGTCTGCGGCGGAGTTGCCGCGGGTGCGCGAATTGCCGGAACTAACTGAGCGAAAAATTCGGTACAGGAACAGGAAGCGTAAACAGACTGGAGTGATGTGGGGCGGGCAACAAAGATTCTAATGCCGGTCTGGCACTGCGTAGGGTAGGTGTATCTATTGCGTAAGCAAGCGGTAAGAGTGTTTGTTTTCCCAATGCTCTTTTCGATGCATACTCCAACTTTCATCTATTTGGCACGAATGGATCAGGTCTCAAGCGGCGACAGCCTCTTACTGCATCCTTTTATGACGGCGGATCAGGAAAACTACTACCGCCTTTGCCGGAGGCCGGAACCGTCAAGGCTTCCACCCCCAAAACAAAGCCCTGCAGAACCATCTGACCGTTCTTCGGTCCCTTCGGGTTCTGCAACGGTACTGCCTGTTTCGAACTTTCTCTCAGGTCCCCGCCTGGACTACATCCTCACCACCCCCGGCAAGTTTGCTCTCAAGAAGAGCAAGCGCGCGGCCTGCTCTTGCATGTGCAAGAAGCCAGAGCGAATCATCCAAACGGGGAGGAAGAATCCATGCAGTACATCGGCAAAGCGGTAGACGTGGCGGCCACCATCATCGAAGCGTTTCAATCGGGGAATCTGCC
>JACMLA010000062.1 GCA_014379815.1 Bryobacteraceae bacterium
ATGGCAACGATGCCGTCCGCGATGACAAAATGCATCGGCACAGTGGCACAGATATCGAGAATGCTGCGGTGGATGCCCTTCCAATGCAGAACGTTCTTGGGCCAACCATACTTCGCGCCGGGCACTACACCGAACATGTTCTTCATGCTCAGCGTGACACCAGCCCAGTGATGTGTTTTGATCTTTGGCATCGAGACCACAAGGTCAGCTTCGAGCACGGTCCTGGGTAGCCACAGATGTTCCAGTCCTGTGTATGTGGCCCTCGTTGGAACCTTGACTAAGTGGTCTCGATTCAGATCGACGAAGCTGATCTTCTGACCGTAGAGTTGATCGGCGAGCCCGCATTCAGCAAGCACCAGATACGTGTCGCGCTGGTGTCCGGGGCCCTCTCCTACGACAACACTCTTGGCACCCAGCTTGAGAAATGCCTCAGCTGCGGCGGCTACGAGTACGGGGTTCGTGTTCACCTCGACACCCTCGATGTATTCCACGAGGTTCGGTTTGAGCAGCACGGAGTTTCCACTCAAACGCAGGTGAAAGTCTTGCAAAGCAGGCATGAGTAAGCCCACGAGACATTCTGAGTATTCGTCTGCGGAAACGATCGCTACGCGCGAGCGCAGTGGCCGCCGGTCGCGCAAGCGCATCTCTTCCGGCAAGAGGCGCGCTGTTGTTGTTGCTCCGATTGCTAAACCCGCGGCGCTGACCATCAATCGCCGCCGATCCATCGTCATTGTGCCCGCACCTCGAAGACGTTGCTTCCATCAAGCGCTTCAAGTGCCAAAGCGCTAAGCGCGAGAGTGCAGTTGTCCTCAATGCACGTCGGATTGTCGACCAACCTTGTAAGTTCTTCCGCCCGACCGCATAGGCTCTCACGTAACTCCGGGCTGCTCCGTTGGTATGCCGCACTCGCCAACACTCCCCATGCCAAGCTGTACGGCGATGGACATCCGGGGAGTCGTTTGGCCAGCCAGTGGAGTGCTCTCTGGACACCCGGCTCTTTTTCACGGCTCGTGAGGGCCAGCAATGCGATCGAGGTTGCATCGATATGTGGCGTTAACGGTACGCCAAATGCGACTGAATTGCCCGAGTTCCACCCACCGGAGGGGCACATACGGTCGAAAAGCATGCTGGTGCCGAGTTCGATCCGTTCAGTCAGCCTGTTGGCTTTGGGATATCCACGAAGTCTGGCCTGCTGCAGGGCAATTAGGGCGAATGCAGTTGGTATCACCCAGCTCGTTGTATTCGGTACCCAGCTCCAGCCGAACTTGGCTGGATCGAACTGCACTTGGTTGTCAACGCTACGAAATTTCCACTGCCAAAACCAATGGGCTTCGCGACCGCACGCTTCCAAGAGCCAGCGAGTACCTGCTCGCAGTCTTTCCGGTGATGACCTTGTTCGGATGAGAGTGATAACTGCGAGGGATGTCGTCCAGCACCCGTTTTGTTCGTCCCCCGCAAACGCAGGCCAGCTTCCGTCAGGGTTCTGTTGATGTTGGAACCATTTCATCGCACACGTGAATGCCTCGCGTTGTGCGATTCCAGGAAAACCAAGACGCTCTTTGAAGTCCAGAAGAGCCAACAGCGCAAGGCATGTCGGTTCGATGGCGTCTTGGCTTTCGCCGTACGCCCATCCTGCCGTCGAATGCTTGTGTCGACGCAAGAGCGATTCAAGAAGACGATTACGATGCCCGCTGAACTCGTTCATGGTGCGACTCTTCCGTCCTAGGCATCAGACGCAGAACTGGCGGTGTATGACGGCATGTGTCATCGCAGCGCAGGCCCGCCGAACTGGTTAACAGGGTGCCTAGCTCGTCCTGAAGTGTCCAAGCGCAAACACCCACGGTCTCGTAGCCATTCAGCTACTTCTCTCGCCCGAAAACGCACATTCGCCTCGATCTTGTAATAAGGGATCATGTTGCGCTCGACGTAACTGTAGATGGTCTTTGGGCTGATCGCCAAGATTCTTGCCAGCTCCTTGGCTGTCAGTAGACGTTCAGACTGGGCAAGTTGATCGAATACGTCACCGCAGCTTCGGGGTTCGGAAATCGTGGGATTGGGGGAGGTCGCCATAGTGTCTCCGGCATTCAGGTTCTGGCGTCACGCGCAATTGAAGCAGTGGCGCTGTCTCAGTCTTACCGGCGTCGCCGCTTTGAATCAAAACTCTGCCGATTCGTAAGCGTAATGGCACCGCTTTGGCCCTCGGGGCACCCCATCTCAGGCTTGAACCTTACGACGATTGCCAACCGATCTGGCTTCGCGCCCAGGACTCTTTTTCAGCGCGCCGGAAACGCTTATTCCCGGGAGCGCTATGAGATCGACTTGATCCTGTACGTTCACAGCTGGCGCCAGATACCGCATCGTTGTTTCCAGCGACTTATGTCCCATCCAATGCTGGACGGTTCTCACGTCAAAGCCGAACCGCAGCATGCGAGTGCAGTAAGTCGACCGGAAGGTCTTGAGATCGAATTTTGTGGAGTCGAGTCCGGCCCGCTCCGCTACAGCCTTGCACTTCAAGAGCATGTTTTGCTCCCTGTTGCCGGTAGGAGAAGGGAAGACCAGTCGGCCATCAACGTGGCAGGGATGGCACTCAAGAATCTTGGCCAGTTCGGCATGCAGTGGGATCTCGCGTTCCTCGCACCTTTTTGGAGAGAAACCGAGATCCGGTTTCGCGGTCACCCGGATCGTACGTAGCTGAGAACTTACATCGCTCCAGAACAGGTACATCACTTCTTGCTCGCGAAAGCCCGTCAGGAGGAACGTGGAGAAAAGAGCCTTCTCCCACGTCTCACAGGCACTGAGAAACTTGCCCAATTCCGCCTCCGTGTAGACCTTCGGAAGCGGCACTGACTTCTCTGGCAACTGCAGCTGTTTCGTGATTCCCGGCCTCCCATTCCTCTTCGAGAATTGGGCGATGATGATCACGTTATGAAGGACAGTGTTCGCGGCCATACCGCCCTTCTTCAGCTTCACAACGTAATCGTTCAACTGTTCAACGCTGAGGTCGGTGAGGGTTCGTCCGCGAAAATGTTCCCCAAAACGCTGCAGGACGCATTCGTATTTCCGAAACGTGTTTGGCTTCTTCAGAGTTCCGATCTGTTCAAGATACCGGTCAATTAAAACCTGCAGAGGCGAGTTGCCAACGTCGGCGTTCTGTTGTGCCGCCGAAATCGGGATGCTCCATCGGCGTCCTTCCAGAGCATGGCGCTTCTTCCGCTGAATCTCGAGCGCCTGGGAAGCGCTGATGCCGGCTGGTTCCCGTTTGCGCTGTCCGTTTTCACGCCACTCAATGAAGTACGTCCCGTCGGGAAGTGCGGCCCAATCGTAGCTCCCGGACGGCTTCCTCGGGATCGACCGTAGAATCCAGCTGCCTTCGACCTTGATCTGTTTGACGATGTTCACTCGCGCCATGGCACACTCCGAATACCATGGGCCGAGGGCGTTTGCAAAAGTAGACAGTAAACAGGACAGTAGGGCGGCTAAACTATTGAGGCATTAGGGGTGCAGGTAGAAGCTGGCATTCTACCACTGAATTACTCTTCAGCTGAAAAAATAACTGA
>JACMLA010000481.1 GCA_014379815.1 Bryobacteraceae bacterium
GCCGATGTCTGCCAGCACATTTATCCTGGCGCGATAAGTCCGCGTATCGGAAGGACGTTTGCGGGCAATCGAATCCAGCAATCGGATCGTCTTCTGAAAGCTTTCCAGTGCGGCACGCTCATTGCCGAGATTGGCATGTTGTATCTCGCCTATCTTCTGATACGCCGCAGCTACTTCCGACTCTAAGTCAGGATCCCCGCCCGAGTCCTTTGACAGGTTATCAAGGTACTCGAGACCTGTGCGCACGATGATCTGCCTCGCGGGCGTGGAGCCCGGCAGGTCACGAACAGCGTCGTGTACATCAAACACGAATACACGTGCCAGCTTCCGCAGAGATTGAAAATGCCGCGTCGCAGTTTGGGCTGAGTTCCGTGAGAGTACTACGCCGGTTGTGAGCGCTATCACGACCAGTGCGGCTGCCGCGACGGGGACCCGATTTCTTCGGGTGTACTTCAGGACCCGGTACACAGTGGTAGTAGGGTGTGCCAGAACCGGCCTGTGCGCCAGATGATTCCGTATATCGTCGGCGAACTGTGCAGTTGTTGCGTAGCGATCTCGCTGCGCTTTTTGCATCGCCCTTAAAACGATGCTATCGAGATCGCCCGACAGGCGCCTGCAAGTTCGCTTGTCGGTCGCTGCCGAACTTGGTGGTATCAGCTCGTCGAAGCAAATCGCCAGTTCCACCGCCTGGGGCGAGTGTCCCTCGATTCGATGCGGCCGTTTTCCCGTCAGGAGTTCGTAGAGGATTGCACCTAGCGAATAGATGTCCGACGCGGCGGTGGTGGGATCTCCCTGAATCTGCTCCGGACTAGCGTAGTCCGGCGTCATGATGCGGGATTCATCGATGGAAGGAGCCGACGCGTCGGCGACATCGTTATACAGCAGTTTCGAGATTCCAAAGTCGAGCAACTTGGGTGTTCCGGTTTCATCGACCAGAATGTTGCCCGGCTTAAGGTCCCGATGAACCACGAAGTTTTGGTGGGCGTACTCCACGCCTGCGCAAACTTCCAGGAACAGGTGAAGCTTCTGGTCGATGGATAAATTGCGCATCTGGCAATACTCGATAATCGAGTTCCCGTTAACGTACTCCATCACCAGATAAGGCAAACCATCCGGGGTGGTGCCGCCGTCAAGCATACGCCCGATATTGGGATGCTCAAGGCTGGCAAGTATCTGGCGTTCGCGGCGAAATCGCATCAGAATGAAATCTGTATCCATTCCACGGCGAACAAGCTTTACAGCTACTTTCTTGCGGTATTGGTCGTCGTCACGCTCGGCGAGATACACCGATCCCATGCCACCGCGACCGATCTCGCGGACGAGTCGATACACACCCACCTGTGCGGGCGGTTGTTCACTATTCTGGCCAAAAGAAACGATTGCCCGTTCGACTTTCGTGTTGACGAACCCACCTGCGCTGGCCTCGTCACTCTCCAGCAGTGATGCAACCTCCCTACGGATTTCCGGGTTGGAGTCGCAAGCATTGTCGAGCCACTGCCCGCGTGCTCTTGCGGTTATCTGAATAGCTTGTTCGAAGAGGTGCTCGATGGTTCGCCAGCTGTCGCCGGGCATCTGCTATGAGACCGGCGTCTTCCCAGTCATGTGCCGATGCAGCCATGCCTGAGCTAATCGTTCGTTGTTACGCAATTTGAAGACTGTCAGGCCGAGAGCCCGCGCCGTTTCCTCGGTTGACATCCCTCCGAAGAAACGCATTTCAATGATCTGAGCCTTCTGCTCATCGACCTCCGCGAGGGCCTTGAGTGCGTCGTCGAGGTCGACCACTTCCCTGCTCCGCTCGGCCGCGAAGCTTAGCGCTTCGTCAATGGGAACAGGCACTTCGCCGCTGCCGCGCTTGGCTGCGTGTTTACTGCGCGCATGATCCACGAGAATTTGGCGCATCAGGTGAGCGGCGACACCTATGAAGTGCGAGCGGCTCTCCCAGTCGGGCAGCTTCTGCGCCACCAGCCTGAGGTAGGTTTCATGGACAAGCGCAGTCGGCTGCAATGTCGCCGCGCTGCTCTCATTACTTAGATATCGGTTCGCTTGTTTCCGCAGTTCCTGATAAAGAACCGGAATTAAAAGATCGGCAGCCTGCTTGTTGCCGCTCTTCCATTCGACGAGCAATTGAGTCACCTGTAAGCCAACAGCCGAGTCTACGTCACCAGACATCGGGTTTATCATACCTTGCGCAGCAGGGATCGGGTTTTCAGGCGTAAAGACCTAAATCCAACGGTCAGTTGCATTCCATTAATTGACGGGTATATAGTGGCGCCAACCTCGCTATGAGGTAGGAGGAGTCCGTGAAGATTCCGGTTTCTGCAGTCTTGCTGGCGCTTGCAGCCAGCACGTCCACTGGGCAGACTTTCTACGGATCAATCGTCGGAACGGTTTCCGACGCAACGGGAAGCGCTGTTCCACAAGCTGCTGTCACACTTACCAATCTGGGAACCTCGGACCGCCGCACAGCACCTACGGACGATTCCGGGACATACCAGTTTGTAAACCTGGTTCCAGGGCAATACCGCGTCGGAATCGAGAAGGCAGGTTTCCGCCGCTTCGCCCGTGAGCCTATCACGGTCGAAGTGCAAAGCACAGTTCGTATCGACGTTCCCATGCAGCTGGGCGACGTTAGCCAAATCGTGGAAGTCACGGCACAGACTCAGCTGCTGCAGACAGAGAATGCGTCTCTCGGCCAGGTTGTGGAATCCCGAAAGGTTCTCGAGATGCCGCTGAACGGGCGAAATGTTTTCGGTCTGGTAGCTCTTGTTCCTGGAGTGGTTCCTGGAGGCCAATCCGGCAGCACTCCAACAGGTACCAATCCTTTTGCCTGGGGCAACTATCAGATCGGCGGCGGCCAGGCAAACCAAAGTGCGGCATTCATCGATGGCGCGCCCATTAACACCTCTTACGTGAACCTGACAGCGCTGGTACCTACGCAGGACGCGATTCAGGAGTTTGTCGTACAGACCAACAATCTCGGGCCGGAGTTCGGCCGACTGGCTGGGGGAGCGGTTAATCTCACAACCAAATCCGGAACCAACGCGTTTCATGGAAGCGCTTACGAGTTTTTACGGAACCGTGTACTGAATGCAAACACGTTTTTCAACAATCGGGCTGGAGTGAATCGCCCGGCTTTTTCACAAAACCAGTACGGTGCCAACGTTGGCGGTCGTATCTTCAGGGACAAGACTTTCTTCTTTGGCGGATGGGAAGGATTCCGGCTGCGCCAGGGCGCGTCTTATGTGTACTCTGTTCCAACTGACGCCATGCGCGGCGGAGACTTTTCGAATGTCCGCAGCACGAGTGGCGCGGTGGTCCCGATCTACGATCCTCTGACTACGTGCGGTCGGCTGGGCAACGCCCCTTGCCTGAGAGACGCCAGTGGTGCAGAGATCATCACGCGCCAGCCTTTCCCGAATAACGTGATTCCGACCAACCGTATCGACCCGGCGGCCAGGGTACTGTCGAATCTCTGGGGGCGTGCAAACAGTCCTGGTTCAGCCTTCACAGCCGTGAATAACTTCACGGCCAACGCCAGTGTGGGAGGCGACAACGATCAGTACAACGCGCGCGTGGATCATACGTTTTCTGACACCAACCGCGCCTTCTTTCGCTACACCTTCTGGAAGAATTTAAACCTTCCAATTGACCCATACCGAACGAATACGTGCGTGGACCGGTGTACCGAAACGTTCAACACCAACCAGGCCGTGTTTGCAGATACCTTCCAGCTATCGCCGTCATTGATTGCCGATCTCCGGCTCTCGTACCTACGCTTTCATTACGACCGCACATCGCTTACGGCCGGATATGATCTTGGGTCGCTTGGGTGGCCTAGTTCTTTGAACAACCAGGTGATCTTCCGGGTGGCTCCTCAGCCCCAGGTACAAGGCTTTAACGGTGTCTTCAGCACCAATGGTACAGGGAGCACAATCATTGCGCGGAACGACGTCTACTCGTTCGCCCCGAGTCTGACAAAGATCTGGGGGCGTCACACGTTGAAGTTTGGAGGTGAGTTTCGCCGGAATACACACAACTACTATCAGCAGAATAATCCATCGGGAAACTTCACTTTCGACGCGCTTCTAACGTCTGCTAATCCCTTCGCGGCCGCTGGTACCGGGAACGGATTTGCCTCATTTCTGCTGGGCTATGGTAACGGGGGTGGGGTGACAAACAACGCTCTGGTTGCTGGCCAGCAGCTCTACCGTGCCTATTATGCCGGAGATCAGTTCCAGGTGAACACTCGGCTGACAGTCAACTATGGCTTGCGATTTGAGCAGATGGGGCCATGGTCCGAGCGCTTTGATCGCATGATCGTCCTGCTCCCCGATGCGCCTAACGATCTGTCCGGACCAACGCGCCTCAACCTAAGGGGCAGATTTGGCCTCGTCAACTCGCCGGATAGCCCGAGCCGAAATAATACAAAGCTCGGTAATCTTTTCTCTCCACGACTTGGTCTCGCGTATCGCCTCAATGAGAAGACGGTGATCCGCACGGGTTACGGTGTTTTCTGGCTGGGGAACGATATCGCATTCGGATTTGCTCCGAACGGTGACCCGGTTAACGCCTACACCACACCATTCAATGGGACCCTCGATGGTTCGCTGACGCCGGCTGACAGACTAAGTAATCCTTTTCCCAGTGGGCTGGTAGCGCCGCCGGGCCGGAGCGCCAACGTCCAGCAGCTTTTCTATGGACAGGGCATTACCGCCCCGGTTTACGATGAACCCCACGCATACGCGCAGCAGTGGAATTTCGATGTGCAACGAGAACTGCCTGGCGGACTGGCGTTGTCGGTTACGTATGCAGGCTCAAAGGGAACGCACCTGCCCGGCCCAAGCCAGCAATTAAATCAACTTCCTACCGAGTTCCTGTCGCTTGGCAGCAGGCTGCAGGAGCAAGTCCCCAATCCGTTCGTTGGGCAAGTCCAGCTTGGCGCGCTTGCTCAACCGATGGTAGCCCGGGGACAGTTACTGCGACCCTATCCCCAGTACACCGGTTTTGCGATGCAGTCTCCACCAAATCGCAATTCGGTCTGGCACTCCGGCCAATTGAAATTGCAAAAGCGATTCAACCGCGGAGGGTCCATCCTTGGCTCCTATACATGGTCGAAACTAATCAGTGACACTGACACGTTAACGGGCTGGCTGGAACCGGGAGGCGGTGCGGGCGGCGTTCAGGATAACTACAACATCCGGGCAGAGCGATCGCTTGCGTTGTATGACACCCCTCATCGCGCAGTCATTAGCTATATCGTTGACCTTCCGTTTGGCAAAGGGCAACCAATCGGAGGCGATGTGACGGGGGTCATGGACAGGCTGATCTCCGGTTGGGGAATCAATGGCGTCACTACATTTCAGTCCGGAACGCCAATGCCCATAGGCGTGGCCGTTAACACGACCAACTCCTTCGGCGGCGGTCAGCGGCCGAACCGAACAGGGGTCAGTGCAGAGCGGGACGGGTCGGCACAGGAGAGACTTAACGGCTGGTTCAACACTGCAGCATTCTCGCTGCCCACGCCCTTCACGTTCGGCAACTCCTCGAGGACCTTGCCCGATGTCCGCTCGCACGGAATTGCGAACTACGACCTGACGGTGTTCAAGAACACTGCCATCACCGAAAGAGTAGGTTTACAGTTTCGGACTGAGATATTCAACCTGTTCAATCGTGTGAGATTCGGTTATCCTGGAACCGCGCTGGGCAATCCGCAGTTTGGAGTGATCAGCGGGCAGTACAACGATCCACGTCTGGTTCAATTCGCTATACGCCTGATATTCTGACGGCAGTAGAGTTCTATGCGCCGCGGTCAGATGATCGCGGCGCAGCCAATATGAAGCTTGCATTCTTACTGTCTTTCGCGGTTTTCCAGCTACAGTTGACGCGTCCCGCGGGTCTTGATTTTCTACATCGCAACTCCCCTACAGAACAGCGATATCTCATCGAGACAATGGGCGGAGGCGTGGGCCTGATCGACTACAACAACGATGGCCGCCTCGACATTTTCCTGGTCAACAGCGGGAAACTCGAGTCTGCGACGAAGGCGCCGGTCAACTTCGCCCGCGACGAACCGGCCTATTGGAATCGGTTGTACCGGCAGAATCAGAACGGAAGCTTCACCGATGTCACTGCTGCTTCAGGGCTTTCACGGAGCGGCAATCGGTATGGGATGGGTGTCGCTGTCGGAGACTACGACAACGATGGATTTGCGGACATCTATGTAACTAACTTCGGTGGCAACCTGCTCTATCACAATAACGGCAATGGCACCTTTAGCGATGTGACGATCAGCTCGAGAGTCGGCGCAACAGGATGGTCGGTATCGGCGGGCTTCTTCGACTACGACAACGACGGAATGCTCGACCTGTTCGTCAGCCGCTACCTGAATTACGACTTAGCCGCGAACATTCTGTGCGGCACCCCATTTCGTTCCTACTGCCGCCCGGACTGGTATACCGGAACAAGCAATTTGCTTTACCGCAATGAGGGCAGCGGAAGTTTTCGGAATGTCAGTGAATCGTCAGGCCTCGCCAAGGTAATCGGCAAAGGCATGGGTGTCGCATTCAATGACTACGATAGTGATGGTTTCACTGACATCTTTGTAGCTAACGATTTGATGGATCAGTTTCTTTTTCACAACGAGCGCGATGGAACTTTCAAGGAGCTTGGGCTGAACGCCGGTGTCGCACTTTCTGACGATGGCAAACCTTATTCCGGTATGGGCGCTGCTTTTGCCGACTACGACAACGACGGGCTCCCTGATATAGCAGTCACGAATCTCGCTCTGGAAAAGTGGGCGCTCTACCGGAGCGAAGGAGAAGGTACGTTCAGTTATGCCAGCCTGACTTCAGGGTTAGCCGGAGCTACGGTGCGTAGCTCGGGCTGGGGAATCGGCATCCATGATTTCGATAACGACGGCTGGAAAGACATTTTTGGGGCTCAAAGTCACGTGCTTGACAATGTCGAGCGGATCAATCCATCGCTGCGCTATCTGGAGTTGCCTGGCCTCTACCGAAATGTTTCAGGCCGTTTTGAAAAAGCAAATTTGCACGACCCTCCCAGAGTAGCCGGGCGCGGTGCCGCCTTCGGAGACATTGACAATGACGGCACGATCGACGTCGTCGTGTCCACTCTGGGGGGAGCCCCATTGGTGCTGCAGGGTAAGCCCAATCAGAA
>JACMLA010000482.1 GCA_014379815.1 Bryobacteraceae bacterium
ACTCGTGGCAGCAGGAGCGCTTCGTTTGCACCGGCGCTGCAGGCTGTCGAAGAAGTGAACGTCATCACGAACACGTATGACGCACAATACGGCCGTGTGGGCGGCGGCACTACAGCAATCAACCTGCGCACCGGCACCAATCAACTCCACGGCGAGCTATTTGAATTCTTTAAGAACGACAAGCTGAATTCGAATGGCTACTCGCGCAACGCCGCAGGTGTCCGACGCCCCGCGTACAGGAACAACACATTCGGTTTTCGCCTGGACGGCCCCGTTTACATACCGAAAATCGTCGACGGTCGCAATCGGCTGTTCTGGCTGCTTTCACTCGAAGGCTTACGCGAACGCAACCCCCAGACGCAGCTTTGGACTGTTCCCACAGTGGAGCAGCGCAACGGCGATTTTACCGGTCTGGTCGACAATCAGCGAAGGCAGATTGGCATCTACGACCCGTTGACGACCGCTGCGAATCCTGCGGGTGGATTCATTCGGCAGCAGTTCCCAGGCAACATCATTCCGCGCAATCGTTTGAACCCCGTCGCCGTCGCGGCCCTGGGTTTTTTTCCACTGCCGAACAGAGTCAGCGAAAGTCCTGACGGCCAGAATAATCACCTGTTCGTGAACAGCTCGCGCAACCAGTACGACCAGTGGCTCGGCAAGATGGACTGGATGGTCACAAGCAGGAGCCGGCTGAGCTGGCGGTATGGACAGACGCCCTGGACCAACTTTGCCCAGGTGCGATGGGGTACCAACGCAGCAGAGCCATCGGGTGAAGCCCCGTCTACGCGCATCTCGCGTAACTGGGGTGCCGACTGGACATATACCATCAGCCCGTCGATGCTCTTCAACCTTCGCGGCGGACTTGCCCGCTACGAAGGCTTCTCCGGTAATGAGTTCGGCCGGGGTTTCAACCCTGTGGAACTCGGCTTTCCTTCCACCCTCGTGTCTCAGTTCGACGTTATCCAGTTCCCGCGCTTCAATTTCACCGGCAACAACTACTCCTCGCTCGGCGCAACCAGAACAGCCGACTACGAAACTCAGGACACCTACTCAGCCCAGCCGAATATGACGTGGATTCGTGGCCGGCAGACCTGGAAGTTTGGAGCGGAACTGCGCCAGTACAACGCCAACAATCATCGTCCGGGCAGTTCGGCGGGCAACTACTCCTTCGGTCGCAACTGGACGCAAAGAAACCCATTGCAGGCGGACGCGCTGAGTGGCAACGAGATCGCCACCTTCCTGACCGGAACAATCACCATGGGCTCGGTGGAGAAGAACACCTGGCCGGCGTACAAAAACATGTACTACGCATTTTTCTTCCAGAACGACTGGAAGCTGACACGGACGGTGACGATCAATCTCGGACTGCGCTGGGATTATGAGAGCCCGATTGTAGAGCGCTACAACCGGCAGGTCCGCGGGTTCGACTTTGAGGCCGTAAGTCCGCTGCAGAGCCAGGTCCAGGGAGCGCAACTGCGAGGTGGCCTTGTTTATGCGGGAGCGGAAGGAAAGAACCGTGAAGCTTTTCTTCGTGACTTCAACAACTGGCAACCTCGTGTGGGTTTGGCCTGGCAATTTCGCGAGAAGTGGGTGCTCCGCGGCGGCTACGGGCTCAGTTACCTTGGGCAGAATGCTGCGGGCCCGGATACCGGGTTCAGCCAGGCTACTGCTGCTGTAGCCAGCACCGACGGGGGAATCACGCCCGCCTCATTCATCAATGATCCGTTCCCGCGCACGCTATTCCCGACCGGATTGCTTCAGCCCATTGGCGGTGGTGGCGGCCTCGCAACGAACCTCGGGCTGGGTGTTCAGGCACAGTACCTTGATCGGCCGCTGCCATACTCACAGCAGTTCTCACTGGGCGTGCAGCGCCAACTGTGGAACACGTGGCTCGTTGACGTAAGTTACTCCGGAAATATCACGGAGAAGCTGCCCGTCAATCTGCCTCTGAACTTCATCCCGCTCAACGAGCTGACGAGCCGTCCCGTGGCGGACCGCCCGGCGTACTTCAATGCAGCCCAGACAAATCCGCTTGCCGGCCTTCTGCCCGGGTCGGCGCTGAACGGCGCCACGCTGCCCCGGTCGAGGCTGATGAACGCATTCGCTCACTTCGACCAGGTCACTCTTACCAACGTACCCATCGGATCGCAACGCTATGACTCATTGCAGGTGAAAGCCACACGGCGTTTCGCTCATGGCCTGATGACGCAGCTATCCTATACGTGGTCAAAGACTCTGGAGCGCGCCAGCCTTCTGAATGCGCAGGACGTGGACCTCACCAATCTGACGAACACCGGCCTCGAGAAGAGGCTGCAACAGTGGGACATCCCGCATACCTTTTCGGGTCTCGCTACTTACGAACTGCCTTTCGGTAAAAATAAGGCGTTCCTGCGCGCCATCAACGGCTTCGGTCAGGCACTGCTGGGAGGCTGGAACATCAGCGCTCAATATATGATCCGAAGCGGCGTACCGTTTGACTTCCCCAATGCCGGTCCGCTCGAAGGAAGAAGCGCTAAACTCTCGAATGACGAACGGGACGCGCGCGCGATCGCCAACGGAGGCACCAAATTCAACCCGTTCTATGACAAGTATTACGACGTGACGTTGTTCCCGCGCACCGCTCAGGCGCCGTTCACGCTGCGCACGTTCCCAACGCGCTTTCCTGATGTTCGAAGCCCTCACCTCGAGAGCTGGGAATTTTCGGCCTACAAGGAATTCCGCTTCCGGGAACGAGTTCGCTGGCAGATACGGGCCGATTTCCAGAATGCGCTGGATTACGCTTACTTTGGGCAGCAGGCGTCCAATAGCGTGACCGATCCGAGGTTCGGTCAGTTGAATCCGGCGCAGAATAACAACACGCGGCAGGCAGTACTTGTAATGAAGATCCTCTTCTAAACGGGCAGGTTGAACGAATGCGAAGACGCGACTTTCTCGGCGCACTCAGCGCCCCAATGCTGGCCCAGTCGGCGCCGGAAAAATCGACAGCCGAGCTTCTCGGTCATAGCCCGAACGATAAGCTGTTGATGGTGCACGCTGACGACGCTGGCATGTGCCACTCGGTGAACGCTGCAACTGCAGAAGCGTTGACTTCGGGCGCAGTACAGTCGGCGAGCATCATGATGCCGTGCCCGTGGGTGTCCGAGATCGCAGATCTTGCACGACGCCAGCCTGAACTTGACCTTGGGCTGCACCTGACGCTGACCAGCGAGTGGAAGCACTACCGCTGGGGGCCAGTATCTCCGGCCGCGAGCGTACCCGGACTGCTCGATCCCGACGGCTATCTTTGGCGGGATGTACGGTCGGTCGCAAAGAGTGCCTCTGCCCCGGAGGTTGCACAGGAACTGCGTGCCCAGATCGCGCGGGCCCGGCACTTTGGGATTCGCTTCACGCATCTGGATACACACATGGGCACGCTGTATGCACGAAAGGACTTTTTCGACGCGTACACTGCCGTTGCCCAGGAAGCTGGGGTGCCTTGTATGCTGCCGCGCCCCAGTGGTGTTCCGACGGAGGAACTCCGACAGTACCCGATCACGGCAGAGCACATCTATGCGAAGGAACGTGAGGGCTTCGTGCTTCTCGATCGTTTGGTCACAGGTGTTCCCGGCCGCGGCGTTGACGAGCGTCGCGCGAGTTATCGTCGATTTCTCCGCGAACTCAAACCTGGCGTTACGAAGCTAATCGTGCATCTCTCGATGGACGATCCGGAGATTCGCGCCGTCACAAACAACTGGGAACAGCGCTGGGCGGATTTCCAGTTCTGGACGAGCAGCGAGGCACGTTCCCTGCGGAACGAGCTCGGGATCAAGCCCATCACGTATCG
>JACMLA010000483.1 GCA_014379815.1 Bryobacteraceae bacterium
GACGCGATTGTCGCTGAGGTATGTGGACCAGATAATCTCACCTGCGGGGCTCAATTTTCGGATGTAGGGTCCATAGCCCCTTTCGCGAAACGCTCCCGGAGTCGTTGGCAGGTCCAAAGTATTGGTATTGCCAGCGGCATAGATGTTCCCGATCGAATCGATAGCGAGGGTAGTGGTGGTTAGTCGTGCGGAAACAAAGCAACTGCTCCCCCCGCTACAAGCTAGTTGTAATCCGGTGTAATAGTGTTCCCACACAACATGGCGGGCTGCAGGGTCAATCTTGGTAACGAAGCTCCGGGAGTTCCCAAAACTATCAAGGACGATACTGCCACCGAGGATAACCGTGCCACCGGGAGCCGCTGCTACTGATGAGATGTCGGTCCGAGACTGGCCATAGTAGGTCGACCAGAGAAGACGCGACCCGTCGTTGGATAGCTTCAAGATGAAACCTACGCTGGTGGGGTACCGGTCAGAAAGCTCCATCCGCAATGGATTCAGCAATGGAAAGTTTGGAGAACTGGTGCTCCCCGCAACATATATGCTCCCGTCTTGATCCAGTGCAATCGCCGTCCCAGCCTCAGACTCTTTGCCGGAGAAGTACTGGATCCACAGGCGCTCGTTGGTCCGTGTATCAAGCTTGGCGACGAACACTTCCGATTGCTCTTCACGCCCAAGCAGGTTCGATCCCGGCTGGGTAGGATATGGGATGATCCGGCTACCGGTGACGTATGTGTTTCCCGTACTGTCTGTAGTGATCGCGGCAATGCGGTGCTGGTATCTGTCGCCCACGTAGACTGTGGGGCTGTCGGCCAGAACGGTAGCGCAACTCAGAATCACCCCGCACAGCAGGTTCAAGCCGCTTCTGCAATTGAGCCCAACTGAATTCATGACGTGCCCTCAATGTCTTATCTTCAGCCGAGGCCGGTGCGGTCTTCCGTCATCCCACTCGCGAACCTCCCATCGATTTAACCCTACCCACTTATTGAGGAACAACTCCGCTACTCGTGCCTCAATGCGGTGCTCGGATCAACGGACGCGGCCCGGAGGGCTGGACGGAAGGCGGCGAGGATGGCCACCACGGACGTCAGAAGCGCCGCGAAGCCGAGAACCATCGGGTCATTGGAGCTCAGTCCAAAGATCAGGCTGTGCAGCAGCCTCGTGCTGAACAGCGACAGGCTCAGCCCCAGCCCCAGGCCGATACCCAGAAGCAAGAAGCATTCGCGCAGCACAAGGCTGACCACATCTCTGCGATGCGCACCAAGTGCCATGCGAATGCCAAACTCAGATGTTCGGCGCGCTACGCTCTGGGAGATCAGGCCGTACACGCCAAGACAGGAAAGAAGCAGCGCGGAGAAGGCGAAAAAGCTGGTTACCTGACTCAGCAGTCGCTCTTGGCTAAGGGTCCTCTCGATGCGGCTGGATAGGGTCGCGACGTCGACAACAGGGAGGTCAGGCGCAACATCGTGAATGGCCTTGCGAACCGCACGCATACTTGCGCGGGGATCGCCATCGGTGAGAATTTCCAGACTGCGGGCGTACTGCATTTCCTGCTGTAGAGGGCGGTATGCCATTGGACGGGCAGGCTCCTTAGGGCTCCGTGTCCTTGCATCTGCGATAACGCCGATGATCTTGACTCCCGGGTGCTGCGGACTATAGCCATAGCTCAGTCCGAGAGGGTTTCGTCCTGCCAGGTAGCGGTGGGCAAATGCCTCGTTAATAATGACCACGGGAAGCGCCTGCACCCCATCTCTTCGGTCGAAATCACGGCCTTCCAGCAGGCGCATCCCCATGGTCTTGAAGTATCCGGGAGTTACGAAATTCTCGATAGTGCTGGGCCGCTCAGAAGGCTGCCCAACGTACCCCGGTATATAAATTCCACTGATTTGTTGACCGCCACCAGCCAGGCTGGAGTACGAAATCGTAACATCGCGGACTCCGGGAACGGCTTTGACGGCCGCGACTA